>JAYWMQ010000001.1 GCA_035873375.1 Nitrospirota bacterium
GTCCCCCTGTGGATGTCCGTATGTATCGTTGATCTTCTTGAAGAGGTCTATGTCTATCATTATAAGTGACAGCGGGTGTCCATACCGGCTTGCCCTTTCCATCTCCCGCTCCATGAGTTCCTGGAAGTAGAGGTGGTTATAGAGCCCGGTCAGGCCATCCCTGAATGCCAGTTTTCTCAGTTTTTCGTTTGCTGTCTGGAGTTCACTTGCAAATTTTTCAGCCCTCTTTTTTTCCTGCTTGAGCTTGATAACAAGCTGTTCGTATGAGAGGTTAACCCTGCCGAGTTCCTCATTGGCATCCATCAGGAGTTCAGAGTAAGGTTTGAAGTTGCCCGGATCGAGGTTGTAGAAAGATAGTATCTCAACGGTTTTTTCCGCTACGGAGTCTATATATGTGTTTGCAAAGCCTTCTTCAAGCCCGAATTCATCCTTCAGAAAGGAACGGAGTTTATTCAGTTTATCAATACCCCTGCTGGAGTGATAAAAGGATGAGGCCATATCCGAGATCCTGAGTATTTTTACAGTATCCTTTAATTCCCCGGGACAGGGCACGGTGTTGTGGTGGCAGGCAATCGGCAGAAAGATACTCTCGGGAAGGCCCCATTTTTTCAATACCTCGGATCCTGTTTTCTGGTGATCATAGCCCAGTACTTTTTTTTCGGCTCCAACGACATCCATGCCGGTGAATCGCTTTTGATCGAGAACTTGCTGGTATTTAAGGGGGTCCACCAGATACATCACTATTATGCCGATATCCATAAGAAGGGCCGTTACAAATGTGTCATCGGTCTTTCCCCCAATATGTTTGGATATGATCCCCGATGCAACCGCTGCAGTTAGAGACCTCTTCCAGAAAAAATTAAAATCGAACAGTTCGTTGTCGTCGCTCATCATATGGGAAATGATCATGAAGGAGAGTGCGATGTTCTTCAGGGCGTCCACACCGAGTATGCTTACGGCCTTCTCAAGGCTGTCAACCTTGTAGGGAAGGGCGTAGAACGAGGAGTTCACAATACTCAGTATCTTGGCAGTCAGGGCAGGATCGGAAGCGATTATCTCCGACAGTTCTTTAAAGGAGAAATCGTCTTTTTTGACAGCCTCAAGTACCCTGATGGCAATGACGGGCGGTGAGGGCAGCCTCGTTGGGTTAAACCCTTCAGTTTTTAGATTTTCCATATAACGATGTTGCTTGATATAGCATCAAGTGTATTCATGAAACCACTGACTGTATTTATAATTTATCGTCCGGCCTGAGATAAACTTTAACATTTCTCCTTTTTTCATAACTGTTTTTTCGGAATTTCAGTGCGATGAGGAACTTAGGGGACTATAGGATCTCCCCTAAATTCAGTAATTAACGGCTTAATGCAGGGTGGGCTGAGCCTGTGCACCTCCACGTTTCATCAAAAAGATAAGTGGCAGTATGGTTAGCATCATGATAGCGAGCAGAAAGAAGGCATCATTGAAGGCAAGCATGTGTGACTGACGCTGGAGTTCGAAGTAGATTACGGCGTCAGGATTTGCTGTATGAATACCGGCGGTTGTCATGGCTGAAGAGAGCTTTTCCTTTGCTATGGCATACGAGGGATTAAAAGGGGTCAGATTTTCTACGAGCCTGAACTGGTGGAACTGAGCCCTCCGTGCAAGCATGGTTGTGACAAAGGCCACACCTACACTCCCGCCGATATTTCTTAGGAGATTGTACATGGCTGTTGCTTCCGTCATCTTCTCTTTCGGCGGGCAGACTTAGGGGACGTTATTGACTACGTTGACTAACTATGCTATAGTAATGAAGTCAGGGAAGGCAAATACAAAAACAACACGGAGAAAGAAATGCCACGGCAGGCAAGGCTTGATGCCCCGGGAACACTGCACCATATAATAATCCGAG
>JAYWMQ010000002.1 GCA_035873375.1 Nitrospirota bacterium
GGGAAAAACTGGACAGGGACAAAAGTGATAAAGCTGCTCTAAAATAGGGAAGGAAAAAAGGAGGAGCAGAAATGGCAAGAAGACCGAGAAGGAACCACGGAGCGGGATACAAGGCAAAGGTAGCGATGGAAGCACTGAAGGGGGAACAGACGGTAATAGAACTATCGGAAAGGTACGAGGTACATCCGAATCAGATCAGTAAGTGGAAGAAGCAGCTACAGGAAGGGGCCGAAGAAGTGTTTGCAAAAGAGAGGAAGGGAGAGGAGGGGCCTAAGGTCAAGGAGTTACATGCGAAGATCGGACAGTTAACAATGGAGAACGATTTTTTATCAGTAGCGCTCGGGCGCATAGCCGAGCCAGGCGCAAAGAAATGATAAACCCGGAGCATGAATTACCGCTGACACGACAAAGTGAGATATTGAGGCTGTCACGTTCGAGCCTATACTACAAGGCGGTTTTGGAGAGATCGAGAGACATAGAGCTGATGCGGCACATAGACGAGATCCACTTAAAATACCCCTTTTATGGGTCAAGGAGAATCCGGGATGAACTGTGTGGCATGGGCTACGAGGTAGGGCGTGGGCATGTCAGGACCTTGATGAAGAAGATGGGAATAGAAGCGCTGTATAGAAAGCCACGTTTGTCAAAGCCGAATAGTGACCACAAGGTTTACCCGTATTTACTGAGGGGCCTTGAGATCAGCCGAGCGAACCAGGTCTGGGCGGCAGATATAACGTATATACCGATGGCGAAGGGTTTTTGTTATCTCGTAGCTATTATGGATTGGACAAGTCGCCGTGTGCTGTCCTGGCAGCTTTCAAACACTTTGGACACCTTGTTTTGCACCGAGGCGCTTGAGGAGGCGCTTGAGAGATTCGGGAACCCGGAGATATTTAATACAGACCAAGGCAGCCAGTTTACATCGGAAGCGTTTACGGAGATACTCATCTCTCAGGATATTAGAGTTAGTATGGATGGCAGGGGCCGATGGATGGATAATGTCTTTATCGAGCGGCTCTGGAGAAGTGTAAAGTACGAGGACGTGTATCTGAAGGCTTATGACTCGGTAGGAGAGTTGAGGCAGGGACTCAAAATATATTTTGAGTTCTACAACCATCGGCGTCGGCATCAGAGCCTTGACCGAAAGACACCGAATGTTGTTTACTGCAGTACGCTGCCTCAGAAGTGGGTGGCGGCATGAATGGGCAGCTTATCACTTATAAATCGCTTCTGCCTGTCCAAACAATCCCGGCCACCTCTGCAGAGCATATTTGTTAGCTATTAACTTGGCAACTCTTCAGGGCGACATATTCGTCAGCAAAGCTAACCACTCAGCCAGCAAAAGAACTCTGTATTTGTTTGCCAGGTTAATAAGGTTCTTCAAAGGCGTTACGAAGTAGAAATTATTGGTCCTGTTTTTGGTGATGGGATATGGGAGCCTGTAGCGATGATGAATGGCTTCCTCAAAAATTAGAAAAACAGATGAAAGTTTTTGAAACTGTGTCACTATGTGGGAGTTGTCTATACTGGCTTTTTGAGGATTGAGAATGATAAAAAAAAGGCTCTTCAGGAAAATTCGTGGGTAAAGCAAAGGATGAAGGAAGAGGAAAGAGAAAGGTAGAGAAGGAATAAAAGTAGCGCATCCTGCTCCAAGTCTGTCAAAATGGAAGCGAAGAACAACCAACTGACAGAGCGAAGGAGGCAGGATGCAACTAAAGGTTATCCTAACCCGGGTACTAAAAATCAAGTCATTTGTATATGGAAGGGTTAGCTGGGTAGAGGGGGAAGGGGAAGCAACAATAGAAATTGAGGTTCGAGAGAGGGCGAAGAGTAGTCCTGAATGTTCTGGATGTGGTCGTCGAGGAGCGGGATATGATAGATTGGGGGAGCGGCTGTTTGAGTTTATACCGTTTTGTGGGGGATCAAGGTATTTTTTCTTTATGCACCGCGGCTGGTAAGCATCGTTTGAGTAATGCCTATGCATGGTATCTTGCAGGATGGGGCAAACGGCTTAGCTGGAAAGAGGTAGCCGAAGTATTTCACACGACTTGGGAACATGTGTGTTTCATTCGGTGGAGATGGCAGTGCAGTGGGGGCGTAAGCATATGGAGCTGACCAATATAGAAGCAATAGGGATTGATGAAATCCACTGGCAGCGTGGGCATAAGTATCTTACGCGGGTGTACCAGATAGATGCCCATTGCAAACGGCTGCTCTGGATAGGAAAGAAACGGAAGGTTAAAACACTGCTTGGATTCTTCCGTTGGTTTGGCAAAGAACGAAGTGAGTCGTTGAGTTTCATATGCAGTGACATGTGGAAACCATACCTGAAAGTGATTGCCAGAAAGGCTGGACAGGCAATCCATGTGTTGGACCGCTTTCACATTATGTCACCCCGGACTTGCTCCGGGGATGAAGTTCGTGTCACGGAGGCGAGAGACCTGAAGGCCAAGGGCTATGAACCGGTGCTGACGAAGACACGCTGGCTTTTGCTTAAGAAGCCGGAAAACCTGAGCAACAAGCAGGAGGTTAAACTTGCTGACCTTCTTCGGTACAACCGTAAGTCTGTCAGAAGCTACCTGCTAAAAGAGGAGTTTCAGTTCTTCTGTACATATAAATCACCCTATTGGGCGGGATGGTTTCTTGATAAATGGTGTGCAAAGACAATGCGTTCAAAGATTGAGCCGATGAAGAAGACAGCTCGGATGCTGAGAAAACATTGGGAACTTCTGCTCAACTGGTTCCGAGCCAAAGGACAGGTCTCCAGCGGTGTTGTGGAGGGTCTTAACAATAAAGCAAAACTGACTACCAGAAAAGCTTATGGTTTTCGTACCTATGATGCCGAAGAAATTGCATTATATCATACACTTGGCGCTCTTCCTCAACCGGAAGTTGCCCATAAATTCTTCTGACGAGGCAAAAATATATACCCTATCCCTGGGTTATTCAAAAAGAAGGTGACATACATAGGGAGCTTTTGCTCCGGAGATGTGGGCCAGAAGCTGGCTTATCAAAATAGGGGGTAGCTTTTACATAACTGATTTGCCATGTCGTTGCACGAAAATAGAGGGTAACCTGTTTTGGGCTATAGAAGCTATGGCTACAGAATTGCGCCCGTTGGGCGAGGGATTGGTGCTAATTGCAAGAAGAGATGACAGTGAATCCGATATGCAGATAGATCCGGCAAAGATATGAAAGTTTGCGTTGTCATAGTAACATATGCTAACAGGTTTCATCTCTTGAGGCAGGTTGTGGATTCTTTGGTTGAGCAGCAGATTACAAAAATTATAATTGTTGATAACAACTCTGTTAAAGAAAGTTACAAGAGATTAAAAAGATTGGAGGATCTTTTTAAAAACAGATTAAAAGTAATTTATTTATCGGAAAACACAGGCTCTGCCGGGGGCTATAAGAGGGGATTACAGGAGGCCAACAACTGTGAGGATTGTGAGTTTATTTGGCTGCTTGATGATGATAACAAACCTGAAAAGGATGCACTGAATATACTAATTAATGCATGGGATAGAGTAAAAGAAAAACATAAGAAGAGAAGAATAGCCTTGTTGTCTCTAAGAGAGGATAGAAAACAATATGTGATGGTTGCTCAAGGTGAGTCTGCAGAAAAATGGTTTGGAAGAAAAAACAGTTTTCTGGGATTTGATCTTCTGGCTCTGCCATCAAAAATTTCAAATAAAACATGGATAAGAAAAAAAAAGAATACAAAAAAATATATAGATAAAACAGTAGTTCCGTATGCTCCTTATGGAGGCCTTTTTTTTAATAGGGAGTTGTTGCAGGAAACAGGATATCCTAAAGAGAAATTTTTCCTTTATGGTGATGACCATGAATTTACCCATAGAGTATCCCAAAAAGGTGGCAGAATATTTTTGGTTCCCAACAGCAAGATTAGAGATATTGATACATCCTGGCATTTGAAGGATAAAAGAGGGCAATTGAAAACCTTCTTAAGCGGGGAAGGTTCTAGGGTATACTATACAATCCGGAATCGGGTTTTTTTTGAGAAAAACAGCCTATCAACTAATAAGTTTGCATACAATGTTAATAAGTTTGTCTATTTGAAGCTATTGTGGTGTTTGTCGAGATCGAAAGGAAAAAAGGATATGTATTCCTTGATAATAAGAGCCGTAACCGATGGTTTGGAGGGACAACTTGGGAGAAGTTTGTGAAAGTATTAATATTTAATTCTTTATATCATCCACATGTAATTGGTGGGGCTGAAAATTCTGTTCGCATCCTGTCCGAGGGGCTGAAGGAGAAAGGTGTGGAGTCTGCTGTAGTGAGCACCGCAGATGCCGACAAAGTGGAGTATGTGAGCGGTGTCAAAAATTATTATGTAAGCTCTCCCAATCTTTACTGGATGTACAGGGCTAAGGAACAGAGTGGATATAAAAAGCCGTTTTGGCATTTACTGGATGCCTATAATCCTTTGATTAAAAAGAAGATACAAAACAGGATCGAAGGGGAATCCCCTGATGTTATTCACACGAATAATTTGGCAGGATTTTCCGTTTATGTATGGAGAATAGCTGAACAATTAAGTATTCCCATTGTTCATACCATCAGGGATTATTATTTGCTGTGCCCAAAGTCTTCCATGTTTCATAAGGACAGAAACTGTTCAAGTCAATGCTTGATTTGCAAGTGTTATTCTGTTCCAAAGAAGATACTCTCAAATAATGTTGAAGCTGTAATCGGTGTAAGTAGGTTTGTTTTGAATATGCATTTAGATAGAGGTTATTTTGAAAAAGCGAAGGAAAAAACTCATATACATAATCCAATAGACGGGGCTACTAAAACTCTCGGGCATAGCAGTGATAAGGACCTGAGGTTTGGTTTTGTAGGTTTGTTATCTCCAGATAAAGGTATAGAGTATCTTTTAACTGAGTTTTCCGAAGGAAGATTTAAAAATACGAAACTTTTTGTTTTTGGACGAGGTGTTACAAGGACATATGAAGAATATTTGGTAAGAAAATTCAAGGCGGAGAATATATTTTTCATGGGGTATAGGAAAACTGAGGAAATCTACCCTTTAATTAATGTTCTGATTGTGCCTTCATTATGGAATGAACCTTTTGGTAGAACTATTCCTGAGGCTTATTCATATGGTATTCCTGTGATAACCTCTGATCGGGGAGGTATGCCGGAAATCATAGATGAAAGCAGAACAGGCTTTGTTGTTTGTGCTGATAAGAGGGGAGATTTAGAAGAAAAACTAAGAGTATTTGTTGATAATCCTGACCTGATTAGCAAGTTTTCAAGGAACTGCCTGGAGCTTTCAGAAAAATTTGATAGAAATAAAATCGTAGATGAATATATAAGAGTATATAGAAAGGTTCAAAGATGAGAAACTTAACAAAAATTATTTTATTTACCTGGTTTTTGTTTATAGTCTTTGAAGCTCCATTACGGTTTGTGTTTTTTAAAACCAGTGTACCTTATTTTATTTATATGAAGGATTTATTGCTATTTAGTCTATTCTTAGTTTTTATATTTAATGCAATATATCAAAATAGAATAAATAAAGTTATTTTGCTTATCTTTTTGTTTTTAGCTTATGGTATTGCAATAGGTTACATTAACAAATTAAGCATTTTACAAATATTATTTGGTTTTAAAGTATTTCTGTCTTTTTTTGCAGGGTTTATTGCTGTTTACTCTTTAAAGGTGGAAGAGAGATTTTTTCTGAAAATATTCAGGGTTTTTGTTCCTATTATTATCTTCGGCTTAATTTTAGAGTATTTGCACCTTCTGCCATGGAAGGGTTTTAAGTACGAACTACTTGGTTTCTCAATAGAAGCTTCTCGTCAATGGAGCACCTTTGGCGTTTCCAGACTATCAGGTTTTGGAAGGGCATCCTTTGAAACAGCGTTTTTACTCTTCTCACTATCTGTGCTTTATATCGTTATCAGTTATAAATTAAAGTCTGAATTAAAACTTTACATGAAGTTTTATGACTACCTTTTATTAGCTTTATCCTTTGTAGGAATAACGCTAACAACTTCCAAGACCGTTTTTTTTGCCTTTCTAATTTTTATATTTTTCTTTGTGTTAATAAAAATATATGACAGGGTTAATAACATTCCCAAATTATTTGCCGACCTATTATCCCGCGTCCTTTTATTTGCTCTATTCTTGGTTGGAATTATACCCCCGGTATTTGCCTTATTAAGGAAATCTTATTTGCCCAATGGATTTTTACATTCCCATGCTGCCAAATTTTTATTTGGCTCTTATATAGAAAGAATTGAATATATGTGGCCGAATGCAGTTAAATTACTTTCTGGGTACCATATGTTCTTTACCGGAAGAGGGTTGGGTGGCATAGGAGCTGCGCAGAAATATTTTGAAGCGAACATATACAATGCGGCAGATAATTTATATGTGTATTTATTTGTTGACTTTGGGTTTATTGTATTAATTATTTTTATTTTCTATCTTTTATATAATTTGCTTTTTTTAAAGTTGAATAATAAGGAGAATATATATTTTTTTGTTTTTTGTTTGATTATATTTTCCTGTGGGGCAACTTTGAATGTAATAGAGTCCCCTACATTAATGATGACGCTCGGTATTTTGTTTGGTCTTTGGAAAAGAAGTGTTACGTCCCACCGACAGGTATAACAGGAGTTTAAGAGATAAAGGTTTCAATTGACTGTACCCCCCTGAAAACATTACATTTTTTGTCTTCAGAACCGTAAGACCCCTGATTCTCAATCTGAAGTTTCGCCAATACAGCAAGAAAGAAGACGTAACGCATTGAGTAAGCGTCAAATAAACCCCACGTGATTAACCAGGAAGGACGCTGGAGCCACGATTAAGGTATTGAGGCAGGAGGGCTCTGTAATCCTTGTTGGTATCGGCACCGGGCAGTTTTTCAAAGAGAAAGCGCAGATAGGCATAAGGCTCCAGGCCGTTGCCTTTCGGGAACCCCAAATGTTGTTTGCTGCGGTACGCTGCCTCAGAAGTGGGTGGCGGCATGAATGGGCAGCTTATCACTTATAAATCGCTTCTGCCTGTCCAAACAAACCCGGCCACCTCTTTTCTTTTATCCGGTAACTTGTAATATTGAGCTCCAGAATTACGCTGTGATGAACGATCCGGTCGACAGAGGTGGCCGGAAAAAGTTTTAATGGTGTATGCCGGGACCTGAAGGTGGGAAGGAATCGGGTATCACATATCCGGGAGCTGGCACGGGAGTATGGTTGCCTATTCCAATGAAAGCGGCCACCTGTTCCAACAGCACAACCACCCGGTGCGCAACCACCCGGGCAACCACCCGGGGTCGCATCTTTACGGGCAACCACCCGGGGTCGCATCTTAAATATTAAGTTTAGATATTGCCTCGGCTTCATCATAATCGAATACTTAATATTTAGCATGTTACCCCCATGGTCACCCTATACAATCGAAATGCCCAAAGCGTCGGCAACTCCATTTCCATAAGCCGGATCAGCTTTCATGCAGTTGCCGATATGGCGGATTTTGATCTCCCTGGGAGCATCACCCATGGCTCGGGCGGTATTGGCAAACAGAGCCTTCTGCTGATCAGGGCTCATCAGCCGGAAAAGCAGGCTGGGCTGGGTATAGTAATCGTCGTCCTCACGATGATTCCAATGATCAGCAGCCCCTTCAAGACCGAGAGGTGGTTCTGAAAACTCTGGCTGCTCTTTCCACTCACCGTAGCTGTTAGGCTCATAGCCGATAGTGCTGCCATAGTTGCCGTCGACTCGCATGGCGCCATCGCGATGATAACTGTGGAAGGGACAGCGCGATGCATTGACTGGAATCAGGTGGTGGTTAACTCCAAGTCGATAACGCTGGGCATCACCATAGGAGAAGAGACGGCCCTGCAACATTTTATCAGGTGAAAAACCAATGCCTGGAACGATGTTGGCCGGGTTGAAAGCAGACTGCTCAACCTCGGCAAAATAGTTCTCGGGGTTGCGGTTCAGTTCCATAATCCCGACCTCAATTAGCGGGTAGTCCTTGCGGAGCCAGACCTTTGTCAGGTCGAATGGATTGTAGGGGCAGTTGACAGCTTCTTTTTCTGTCATTATCTGGATGAAAAGCTTCCATTTCGGAAAGTCTTTCTTCTCAATGCTTTCATAGAGGTCGCGCTGGTGGCTTTCGCGGTCCTTGCCTATGAGGACCTCGGCTTCAGCATCTGTGAGATTCCTGATGCCCTGTTGGCTGACAAAATGGAATTTGACCCAGTGCCGTTCGTTTCTGGCATTTATGAGGCTGAAGGTATGACTGCCAAAGCCGTGCATGTGGCGATAAGAGAATGGAATCCCGCGGTCGCTCATGGTTATTGTAATCTGGTGTAGCGCCTCCGGCAGCAATGTCCAGAAGTCCCAGTTATTGCGGGCGCTGCGCATGTTTGTTCGAGGGTCCCGTTTCACCGCGTGGTTAAGGTCGGGAAACTTGAGTGGATCACGCAGAAAAAAGACGGGAGTGTTATTACCCACCAGGTCCCAGTTACCCTCTTCGGTGTAGAATTTTATGGCAAATCCGCGGATATCGCGCTCTGCGTCTGCTGCTCCGCGTTCTCCTGCCACTGTTGAGAAACGTGTGAAAAGTTCGGTCTGCTTTCCAATATCCGAGAAAATTTTTGCCCTCGTGTAGCGGGTAATGTCATGAGTAACAGTAAAGGTTCCATAAGCTCCTGATCCCTTTGCATGCATGCGCCTTTCGGGGATGACCTCTCGATCAAAGTGGGCGAGTTTTTCCAGGAACCAGACATCCTGCAGCAATTGCGGTCCGCGAGGTCCGGCGGTTATCACATTCTGATTGTCAGGCACAGGAGCGCCTGCATCGGTAGTCAACTTCTTCTTTTCATCTTTCATCATGTCTTCTCCTTATCAGTTTTTGGTTTGTGCAGACCAGATAAGTCACGATTCCTTTAGCCGATTTTCGTTAGCCTCTCCAGAGGAAAGAGTGATAGTGAAATGTTACCATGTTTCTGAAAAGTTTGTCTCAGGTCTCAGGAAGGTGAGAAATTCATGGACATCTCCGCCATGCCCAAATTGTAGGCAAAGGTATTGCCTATGTATTTTGTGGGACAGTCACGAAGTCATTTCCATTACCCAAAACAGCCTTGAGCTGAAATGAGTAAAACATGCTTCATTAAAACGTATTCTGTGATGCAATATGACACATGTGTTTTTGTATCCCCGGATCTTTTGGTCAGGCCTTGTGGATTTGCTCAAAATGATACAGCCAGCATTTCCTGATATATTTTTCCATTCCATGTGGTATTAATGCTTGTTCCCAATCCTCTCCACAAAAAGCAATCAAGGCATCTTGATTTTCCCATGTGGTAATCAGAACATACTCATCTTTATCTCGATCCATGACCTTGCCGAATGATAAGGAAATTAATCCTTTTTGGGCCTTCACCAATGGTAGTGAAATTAGGTCAAAATCCTTTTCGAAATCCTGCTTAAATTCCTGATGAATCCTGACTCTAAATATCCTTACAATCATTTAATCCATCCAATTTAAAGTTTAAGTGTTAAATGTTTCCTGAGCCTGTTTACCTTACGCCTTAGGCTTTTATCACTGGCAACATCTTTAGCAACCTGTTTATACCTCATGGTAATTGCAGCCCCTGATATACTATTAAAAAATGTACCCACCTCTTTACATGATAATCCACTGAAGTCTCTCGCAAGATAGATTGCAATCTCTCGGGCCTTATTCTTCTTTCGGCCTCTTACCAGGATATCTTCTTCACTGCACCTGAATTCATCGCATACTGCCTGAAGGATTTTCTTCAGGGATGGCCTGGATTTCAATTTGCCAAGTTGCGGAATCTCCTTTTTGTCTTCCATTTTTGAAAGAAATGTTTCTCTCACCCATCCAACAAAGTCTGAGTCTCCCAGGATAAACCCGCCAACTACGTCTTTGCCGGGGTCTTCAAGGGTCTTTGCATCAATACCTTCTACAAAGTTCCTGTAGTTTCTGATCGCTCTCTTTTTCTGCTTCCCCAAATACCCCAATAGCCGTCCTGTCTCCAGCCAGGCTGGCACCTTTGTTTTTCCGATAAATGCAGGATAGCTGCTCCATGGATATTGCTCTACAGTTGTAACCATCCCTGCACGTACCGGATTGAGGTGAATGTAGCGGGAAAGCTGGCCTAAGTATTCATCTGCATCTATCAATATAGCCTTATATCTTCCCTGAAAGATATGGCCACTTCTTTGGTGTTTTCTGTTGTAGTATGCAGCATAACTGACATTAAGCCATTGGATGGCAACGCTTAAATTTGGTTGAGGTGTCTCGATTAGCAGATGGTAATGGTTGGTCCATGAGACAATAGGTATGGAGTATTAATGAAAACCGTTCCACGGTCTTTTCGAGGTATCCAAGAAATTTCTTTTTGTCGCCTATCCCCTTAAATACCTTCTCTCCACCGTTGCCACGGTTTATCACATGATAATATGCTCCAGGATATTCTATTCTTAAGGGTCTTGCCATTAGGGGTTACTCAATATGTTAGTGATGTGTACTTATTTGTGTTAAAGATATTTTAAGTAAAGCACTTCAGGAAGTCAATAGTTAATATTTAAGACGCGACCCCGAATGTGTTCCCCCTTAAGCAAATTACTTAAAGGGTGACCCTAAAATGCAAGAAGCAAGACTTGACCCCCCGCCTTTCCTTGCTGGAAGGTGCGCCCTAATTTGCCTTTCTATCAAATTTACACAAAATAGTTGACAGTACCCCTTTTTTCTCTTGACAAGGGGCCTTTTAATGGGTGACCCCGGAACCGTTTGCTGTGGACTCTGATAATTTTGGCTGTTGCTTATCATTTATATCATATTTATCTATAAGTTCATTCAGTTCGTTTTCTCTTTCGGTTCTAATTAGCCTAAACAGAGGCCATTTCTTAATATCATTAATATCCAACTTGCCTGATTCTATTACCTTTGGCATAAGATCAAGTGCTAGCTCGTAATTTTCCTGTAAAACATACTTTGCCAATAGGTAAATAGGTTCTTTTGCCGAGAAATCTGCATCATCGACTTCCGCTTGTACAGACTCATACATACCTTGCCATTTTTTTGACTGCCAATAATTTATTTGTGCTATAAGTCTCGTTGATTCAGGAAGGGCTTTATCACCAATTGTGAAATAACTCAGAGATTCAGAAATTTCCCATCTTTCTCGTTCTAAATGGTCAAAGGCTAATTTAATTAATAACGAACCACGCAAATTATTATCAGGTTCTTGTTTTTTCCAGAGCTCTGCTGCGATGAGTATAAAGCAACGTTCAAATCTTGATATTTTATCCTCCAGATATTCCGGGGATACTCCTAGCAGTTCCCCAATATTAGGTGGTTCTCCTAATGTCTCTGGACGATTCCTAATATAAGTTGAATTCACAATGGCACCGTTGTGAACTAACAAATTTCTTCGTTGACAAGCTTCAACAAGCTCATCATTGTGTTCATTAACGTAGCTTGCAGAAAGCTTCATTTTTTGCTTCATAAAAACCATCCAATCATTGAAACTTCCACGTAGTACACCTTCCACTTTATTATCTATAATGTACTTTCTGGCATCCTCTACTGAACCAATGGCATTTAGATCTTCAAGACTTAAGATCTTATCCTTTAAATCCACAGCATTAGGACTTTTATCATAATAAATATGTATTAGGCTAGCTAAAAAGCACTCCACAGAACTAATTAAGCTAATCAGTGAGCTGTGATACAGGTTTTCCTGCCTTGTTCTTGATTTTTTAAATCGTGACATAGCATCATCAAATCTTTTTTGACCTTCGTCACCAATTTTTAATTTAATACTTTTTTTATCGTTGTCGTCTGATTCTTCAATCATGACTTCAATGTTATCGCCAAACAGAGCTTTAAATTTCTCTTTTCTTTCTTCGTCAATATCAAAAAGATCAGGATCAAATTCACTAAGTGCAAGTATCATTGGTATAAACCCAATAGGGTCTTCAGATAAATCATCGGCTTGTTTTTTTTCAAGGAAGCCAGAGACCATTTCAACAAAATCACGTAACCCTTCAAGATTCTCGTTAAATCGAATAATTGGATTTTCGAGCATTACAACCTCTCTATCTATTAATTATTTAGCGTATAACGGTTCATGATAAACGGTGGCGCCGAAACGTTACGGCCTACCAGCGCAATTTGGTTTTGCTTTTTGGGAAGCACACCTGCATTTCCCGTCCGCTTGATTAATTGGTTAGCCAAATCTCTTAATTGCAAACCCCCAATGATGCGACTGCGTAAACTCCAGAAAAAGTAATTAAACCAGCTGAAACACGAGAAAATTTGCCCGTTTTCTTGTCAATGACGAAGCTATCAATGCCACCACTTTTTGACTCACCGGCCAAAACTAAAGAAAGCGTCCTTTCGTTTTCAAATCTTTTTCTGAAGGAATAGTTCATGCCGCTTTCAAATAGGACATCTGGAAAGGAACTATTCAACCCCGTAAAGGTCAAATTTTTACCAATATCATTTTTGTCAGACGATTGAATGATAGTACACATCAATTTGTCGCCCATGACAAATGAAGGGTTTGATTTAATCTTTTTTTCATCCAATGAATTAGAACAGCCTACGAGAAAAAATAGAATAAGTGATAGTGCGGCTATACGCATGAATTCTCCTTTATTGGCTAACTAACAATTATTAAATGTCTCATAATTGAATTGACATCAATGAGTCAATCTATCTGCTCTTGAAGCTCAGGGTTGAGAGGATGTCATCTTGACTATTTTGAGACGATTAATGGTTATTTTATTTGTACTTGTTTGAAATCAAATAAATATTAATTTTTTTTGTATGCTTCAATGATAAATTCGCAATATTTTTGCCAATCACTGAAATCGTACCACCATCTATAGGAATGAGACTCAATTCCATTTTTCTTTAATTTTTCTGATAGGCTGGACAACATTTGGAAAAGTGTACTTGTTTCAGGAGAATCAGCATATTTTTGATCTTGATTAATGTTCCCTTGACTACCAGCAATATACACAGGATGTCCACCATCGGCATTATGTAACCCCAGGCCTGAATTTGTTTCTATTAATGATTTTAATCCACGATAAAGTAATTCTAATTGGTTGTTATTAAAGTCTTGAAACATTTGATGCCTCCTTTGGGGGGTATATTTTTAATCAGTATAACGATATATTAAGCACTGTTGGCATATTAGCAGCAATCCAGAAAATTCACAATAAGAAATTGACATATACCACCTGATACTACCTTTTTTGTCAGTTATTAACCTGGCAAACAAATACAGAGTTCTTTTGCTGGCTGAGTGGTTAGCTTTGCTGACGGATATGTCTCCCTGAAGAGTTGCCAAGTTAATAATATCCGGTATGGAAAAAATCTACCATGTTAGCCATTGGTTGTTGGTATCTGAACTTTGCAGATTTTACCTAAAAATATTCTATAGGCAAGCAATGCCTCATATATGAAATCTGGGAGTATTGTTAATTGAGCCCAACCTGAGCCTGGGTCTTCAGGATGTACAATTAAGTGGGGATGTTTTCTTGCGTAATCAAAAACTGATTTGTGCTTTTTCTGAGTGAGATCTAATTTCCCAGAAGCATGTACTAGAAGGTTACGAACCTTTGAATAATTTTGAATTTCATTCCACTCTGTAGAATGAAAAACCTTTTTAATGCCAATGACTTTTGAAAGAAATATTTTGGCCTGTTCAATGCCTTTTCCTTTCAAGTCTTTTAGGCAGATTTCTTTTGAGATATTTTTTTCAAAAATTTGGCATAGCTCAATCATATGGGTTTCAAACATTGTGTAAGCTGAATTAAAAATTGAATTCCACTGCAAAGCAGGGAATACATCATTTAATTTCCAGTCAATATCAATTGAGAACCCATCAAAGTCCTCTTTTTCATCCGCAGTCAATTCACTTACTTTTGCCTGGTATATTTCTTTAAATTTAACTTTTTCATTTTCCAATGAACTTTCTGTAAACTTACAATATGAAAAGACATTTTCAAAATCGAGTTCAATCTCTACATGATAGAAAGTGCTTATAATTTGTTCTTTCATATTCATCGGATAGTATTAAGTTGCATTAAAAGAGAAAGAATATTGGTTGCAAACCCCTTGATTTTATTGTGTTTTATTAGCAAAACATGAAGCATTAAATTATATAGCTATGTCCTAACAATATAATATACGAACTACTTGTTTCTCCCCAAATTTCCCTTCACTATATCACACTTTAGAAACATATGCAACTCTAAGTGATTATTTTATAAAGAAAAAAATTGTTTTTCGTGTTTGTAGATTAATTTAATATCAAGATAGGATGTACTCGTAAAAAGTCGGAAAACTTTTTACGAATAGATTCCGGCTTAAGAACTGCCGGAATGACAGATAGGAAAGTGGAAAAAACAAAAATCCAAAAACTGTCATTCTGAATCCCGAATCAGGTTTGTTGATTTTTAGAGATTCTGAAATAAATTCAGAATGACACATATATTTATATTATGCAATATCCTCATTTCGCTTTTTCCCCCTGTTTGTACAACAAACCTTTATCCTGTTAAAAACTCTGTAGAAACATAATTTATTTGCCGGGTTGTTAACCGCAAGGAACATGATGAGATAAATTATGAAATTTGGTATGATAGACAAAGATGGTATGTGTCATGGCTGGCTTTAATAATTACTCGGTGAGGTTATATAAAAATGGCAAGGGCAAAGATAGTCTGTACAATAGGTCCGGCTACGTCGTCGGAGAAGATGATTGCATCCATGATCAGGGCCGGTATGGATGTGGCCAGGCTGAATTTCTCCCATGGAACCCATGAGGAACACAGGCGCTATATTGACGCTATAAGAAAGTGGAGCCTTAAACTTAAAAAACCTGTAGCCGTACTCCAGGACCTGCAGGGGATAAAGATAAGGATCGGCAAGGTTGAGGGTGGCGCGGTCAATCTGAAGAAAGGGCAGACCGTCCTGCTCAAACCCGGTGACGGTATTACCACGGGGCAGACGATTTTTATATCATACACCGCCCTTATTAAGGACCTGAAAAAGGGTCAGCGGGTCCTGCTTGATGATGGATTGATATTGCTTGAGGTTACAGGCAAAAAGAAGGATGCCGTAGTGGCCCATGTCAGGGAGGGAGGGGGGCTGACGGATCATAAGGGTGTAAATCTCCCGGATTCAAAGATATCCCTCAGCTCTTTTACCGACAAGGATCAGGATGACCTTGCATTTGGCCTTGAGGTGGGAGTGGATTATGTTGCGCTTTCGTTTGTTATGAGGGCCAATGATATCAGGAAGGTCAAGGCGTGGCTGGACGAGCGCGGTGCAGCCATTCCCGTTATTGCAAAGATCGAAAAGCCCGAGGCACTTCAGCATATTGATTCCATACTTGATGAGGCAGACGGGATAATGGTGGCCCGTGGAGACCTGGGAGTGGAGGTTCCGCCTGAAGAAGTCCCCATTATTCAGAAAGAGCTTATCCGGAAGGCCAATGAACGGGGCAGGCTGGTGATTACGGCAACCCAGATGCTCGAGTCCATGCGTGTGCATATGAGACCCACAAGGGCGGAGGCAACGGATGTGGCAAATGCCGTGATTGACGGCACGGATGCCCTGATGCTTTCTGCTGAGACAGCCACCGGCAGGTATCCCATTGAGGCCGTGAGGATGATGAGGAGAATAATTGAGTATACGGAGGGTGAGGTTGTTCTTATCCCCCGGGGATTGCCTATGGTGTCTTTTGAGTTGGAGAGTGATGAGAGACCGAGTCTTGCAGTGGCGGATGCTGCTGTCAGGGCTGCTGCCGACGTTGGTGCAAAGTGTATAGTTGCATTTACGCGTTCAGGGTTTACAGCGCTCCTGGTCTCAAAATGCAGACCCTCCGCGCCTGTAATTTCCTTTGCACCTGATGAGGCTGTTATGAGACGGCTCTCCCTTTACTGGGGTGTAAGGCCCTTTCAGATGAGACGGTTGACTCATACGGATGAGATGGTCTTTGAGGTAGAAAAGGCGCTGATTAACAGGAAGGTGGCAAGGACAGGTGATCTCATAATAATTATTGCAAGCTCTCCTTTGCATGACCGCGGAAAGACCAACTTTATGAAGATTCACAGGATTGGTGGGTGAAATGGCAGGTCAATTGTCCGTGAAAAGAATCCTGACCGGCTGTATTGTACTTTTGTTCGTGCTTTTATCTGTTAATATCCAGGCAAAGGAGGTAAATGCGATGGTAGAGAACATTTACTGGTTTGGGCATGATACGTTCAGGATTGCAGGCAGGGATGTTACGGTGTTTACAGACCCCTTCAGGCTTAAAAGGCAGGATAAGGCCGATATCATTCTCATTACCCACGAACACTATGATCACTGCTCTCCTGAGGACGTCGCGAAGGTTCAGTCAGACGATACGGTTATTGTGACAACCCCTGACTGTGCCGGAAAGCTGTCGGGTAATATCAGGACTGTAAAACCGGGGGACAGGCTGGAGGTTAAAGGGGTTGAGATCGAGGTTGTGCCTGCATATAATACCAACAAGCAGTTCCACCCAAAGGCCAAAAACTGGGTGGGTTATATATTTAAAGTGGACGGAAAGAGGATATACCTTGCAGGAGATACTGATTATATCCCGGAGATGAAGACTTTTAAGGATATCGATATTGCCCTTCTGCCTGTAAGCGGCACCTATGTTATGACCGCTGATGAGGCAGTGCAGGCAGCCCTTGATATAAAACCAAAGGTGGCGATTCCAATGCACTACGGTTCTATTGTGGGGTCAGAGGCTGATGCCAGGAGATTTGCAGATGCCTTAAAGGGTAAAATAGAAGTAGTTATCCTGAAAAAAGAAGAGTGATATGGCTGATGCAAAAAAGATTCTGAAACTCCTGCTGAGAAAATATCCTGATCCCGGGATTGCCCTTAATTTTACCAATCCACTTGAGTTGCTTGTAGCCACCATCCTTTCCGCTCAATGCACTGACAAGAGAGTAAATGAGGTGACCAAAACTCTCTTTAAGAAATACAAATCCGCCCGTGATTATGCAACAGCCGATATAGAGGTCTTTGAGCAGGAGATCAAGCCTACCGGTTTTTATAAAAACAAGGCACGCCAGGTGATTAACTGCTGCAGGGCCCTGGTTGAAAAACATAACGGCAAGGTGCCCGACAGCCTTGAGGCTCTCACAGAACTGCCGGGGGTGGGCAGAAAGACCGCAAATGTCGTGCTCGGCTGTGCCTTTGGAAAACAGGCAATTGCAGTGGATACCCACGTTCTGAGGGTGAGCAACCGTCTCGGGCTCGTTCACTCGGATAATCCGGAGAGGGTTGAAGAGGAGTTAATGAAGCAGATTCCAAAGGACAAATGGACCCGGTTTACACTTGCGATGATCCTTCACGGCAGGGAGACCTGCGGGGCAAAAAAGCCCGGGTGTGGTGAGTGTATCCTGTTTGATGAGTGTGAGTGGGAGGAGAAGGGGAAGTATAGAAAGTGATGGAGAGTTGGAGAGTTGGAGTGTTGAGGGGATTATTGCCTGAAGATTTACAATCCCTTGCGGCCTTTCAGGAAGAGACGGACCTCTACAGGTTCTCTTTTTACGACAGTGTCAGCTCTACAAATGATGTGGCCCTCAAACTTGCCAGAGAAGGCAATCCTCACGGCACAGTGGTGATAGCCGACTCTCAGGAAAGGGGCAGGGGGAGGCATGGAAGGACCTGGTATTCACCGCCGGGAGTAAACATATATATGAGCATTATCCTGAATCCCGGAGTTATTACGTTTCATCCTGCCCTTGTTACACTGTCGGCATCTCTTGCAGTTGTAAATGCTGTAAATTCCTGCCTGTTGTCTCAATCCGGGGCCGGCACTGTTGCCAAGGTGCCTTCTGTTGAGGTATGGCCGAAGTGGCCAAATGATATTTACTGTAATCACAGGAAGCTTGGCGGGATACTTACAGAGGCGTCAACTGCAAGGGAGAGGATAAGATTTATGGTGGCTGGCATAGGCATGAATGTAAATATGCAGGCGGACCAGATACCCCCGGATTTCAGGGATAATACAACGTCCCTGTATTCAGAGACAGGTGAGGTCTTTGATCGGGGCAGGGTTATAGTGAAGATACTGGAGTCTTTCAGCAGGTATTATACCCTCCTCTTTAATGATCCTGCCTCTGTAATAGCCCGATGGTGTAAAATAAGCCATACCATTAACAGTTATGTGAAGGCCGTTACGCCGCAAGGAGAGATATACGGAACGGCCCTGGGCCTTGATGACAGGGGGTTTCTGAGGCTCGGAAAAGAGGGTGGTGAGGAGGTATGCCTGAACACAGCCGAGATTGTCCATCTGAGAGACCATGACAGATAAGATTCTGACCATAGATATAGGAAACAGCAATATAAATATCGGTCTTTTTAAGGATGACACGATCAGGACCGTAAGCCTCAGTACCCGTCCACTTAAGGACAGGGCCTTTTATGAAGGTGTTTTGAGGGAATTTTTGGGAGATGATCAACCCGCCGGTGGGGTGCTGTCATCTGTTGTCCCGTCTCATGACGGGTTGTTTTACGAGCTCCTGAAGACTTTTAGCGGCGAGGATCCTGTTGTGGTAACCCATGAGATAAACACGGGGCTTATATTTGATGTTGCAGAGCCCGAAAGTATCGGTGCGGACAGGATAGCCAATGCAGTTGCCGCGTGCAGCAGGATAAATGGCAGCCTTGTGGTTGTTGATCTCGGCACGGCAACCACGATTACGGTTGTAGACAGAGAGAAGAGATTGACTGGAGGGGTGATTATGCCCGGGGTGGAGATGATGTGTGTTGCGCTTAACAGGCAGACGGGCAAGCTCCCCCTTGTAAGGCCCACTTCCTTAGCCGGACCTTTAGGTAAGGACACAAAAAGTAGTATAATCTCAGGAGCAGGGTATGGAACTGCGGGCGCAGTGGATAGATTGCTTGACGAGATCTCTGTTATTCTTGGGGAGTTCATAGCCGTTCTTACCGGAGGTAATGCCCCCTTGATTAGGGGGTTGTTAAAGAGGGAGTACATTTACATCCCGGAGCTTACATTAACGGGGTTGAGAATAATCTATGAGAGAAACAGGGGATAACAGGAATATGAACGAGATCAGAAGAGAGCCGTTGCTTGGAAGATGGGTGGCTGTATTGAGTGAGTCAATGAAGCCGGAGGATTATCTCTCCTCAATGGAACCTTCAGCAGGAGGACATTGCGACCTGTGCGAAGAAGAGTCAGGGGGGGCTGAGGAGATATACAGTGTAAGGGACGAATCCGGTAAATGGCTTGTCAGGGTTTTGCCCGCAATGGTGCCGGTCTTTTCACCCGAGGGCGACCTTGGCAGAAAGGGTGTCGGTATTTATGACCGGATGAATGCAATAGGTGTCAACGAGATGCTGATAGAATCACCGCAGCACAATGTGCAGCCTGAAGATATGGGATCGGAGCAGATGCTCAGGGTTGTGGAGGCCTTTTCAGCAAGGATGATCGAGCTTGAGAAGGATGTAAGAATCAGGCATATAATGATACACAAGAATTGCGGAGTCCCTTCCGGTGATGCGTGCGGTCATCCCCACTCGCTTATTACTGCAACACCCGTAATCCCCAAGCGGGTAAAAGAAGAGCTGGATGGCGCAAAACAGTACTATGAATACAAGGAAAGGTGTATATTTTGTGATTTTATGAGGGAGGAGGAACGACTGAAGGAGCGTGTTGTGATGGAGACCCCTTATTTCCTGGTCTTTTGTCCTTATGCTGCAAGATTTCCCTTTGAGTTCTGGATACTTCCCAGGATACACAACTGTTCTTTCAGGGATGTAACAGAGGATGAAAAGAGAGACCTTTCAGAGACCCTCTCCATTATGTTCAAGAAACTCAGGAGGCTCCTGAAAAATCCCCCATACAATTATGTTCTTCACACAGCGCCAAGCAGGATACCGAGGAGAAACCACTGGCACACACTTGGCGAGGATTTTCACTGGCATATAGAGGTTATGCCGAGGATGAGGAGCATCGGCAGTTTTGAGCTTGGCTCCGGCATGTACACTTTAACTACATCCCCTGAGGATGCAGCAAAATATCTTAAGGAGGTTTCTCATGGAGATTAAGAAGATTTTATTCCCGACTGACTTTATGGAAGGTACTACACAGGCGATTCCCTATGCAGTGGATCTTGCAAAAAAGTATGGAGCAAGGCTTTATATAATTCATGTTATCCATGAGGTAACCAGGGCGACAGGTCTTTATGTGCCTCATATTGCCGTTGACGAACTCTACAAAACCATGCAGGTTGAGGCGGAAAAAGAGATCACCCGTGTCTATCTTGAGGAATTGAGAGGGTTTGAAGATGTTGAATACAAGGTCTTAACGGGTATTCCCTATGAAGAGATAATCAACTTTGCTGAAGAGAATGCAATGGATATGATAGTGATGGGCACACACGGTAGAAAGGGACTTGACAGACTCTTTTTCGGCAGTACGGCTGAAAAGGTTGTCAAGGGTGCACACTGTCCTGTTCTGACGGTCAGGGCAAAGGAATTTTCCGAGTGAAGAGTCTTTTAAGTGTTGTCTGAAATATATATCGTGAAAGGTTTTTGGGCTGAAGAAAAATGGTCATGCGTACACAGGTCCTTGTAGTTGGAGGCGGCCCTGCCGGTGCAACTGCTGCCAGGAGGCTTTCAGAGGCAGGCATTGAGGTTATACTTGTCGAGAAGGACCTTCTTCATCACAGGAAACCCTGTGGAGGCGGAATAGCTTCCACTGCCCTTCAAGAATTTGAAATCCCCCGTAACATACCTCACAGGATTGTTAATACGATAAGATTCGTTTCTCCTTCGGGCAGGAAGCTCAATATTCCACTTAAGGGCGGCGAGATACTGGTTGTGGACAGGATGGCATTTGATTCTCTGCTTAGAAGTCTTGCAGGTGCATCCGGAGCGCAGGTTCTGGAGGGAGAATTCTCGGGGTTTCAATCAAGAGACGGCAAATTAAAATCCCGTGTATTAATAAATGGTGAAACTGAAATAATAGAATCAGATTATCTGATCGCTTCCGACGGTGTTAATTCAAGGGTGAGAAGCTCCCTTGGTCTCAAAGCATCAGGCTATGTGTTTACTCTCTCGTGTTCAGTGGAGGGCCTTGAGGTTGATGCCTGTGAATTCTGGTTCGGCTCTGAACATGCCCCTTCTTCATATTCATGGGTTTTTCCAAAAGTTGGCATGGATTCTCATGAGCCGGAGGCCTTGAGACATTCCGTGGGGGGGTGCTCTGTGGGTACAGGGGGTAGCTATGGTAGTGATGCGAGATTGTTTTTTGAGAGGTTTTTAAAGAGGCTGAATATTAATGGTTCTCAGGGGATGGCCGCAAGGGGATATAAGGTGCCGCTCTGGAAAAATGGACTTTACAATATAGGGAACATACTCTTTGTGGGGGATTCAGCCACTCAGGTAATGCCTTTTACATATGAGGGTATCTATTACGCTATGAAATCAGGAGAATTTGCTGCCGAAGCAATAATCAATAACAGTCTGTCTTTGTACCGAAAACTATGGCGCAGGAGGTTCCTCTCAAGGTTCATGCTTATGAGAACCCTCGAAAGTGTCTTTTTGCGCAATGATGCAGGGGCGGAGAAACTGTTCGATATGTTTGGCAGAACAGATGTTCAGGAGGCGTCAATGAGGCTGTGGCTGATGAAGGATGCCAGCCGGGGAAGCCTTTTAAGTTATGTTAATCTCTTCAGGAAATTCCTGCATTGAGACTCAAAAGTGCCGTTGTTTTATCTTTTCTGTTCCACCTGTTGATGATCTTTCTTATTCTAAGGATAACGCTTCCTTCACCAGAAGAAAGAAAGACTGAAGAAAGACAGAAGAGCCCCTTTATGGCAGAGATTGTCACTCCCCCTGCGCTCAGCAGGAAGACAGAGGTCCTGCGGGGTAAAGACAGGAGCCTGCCGGTGAAGAGACTTGAACAACCTGCTCCAAAAATCACGCCCTCTGCAGAGAAACCATCCGTAAGGCAGGAGCAGTCTTCTTCCCCGAGCGAGACTTCCGGATCGCCTGTTGAGTTGAATAAAGGGTTGTTGCCGGAGAAGGGGATAAGGCCTCCCGGGCAGGGTTCGGGGGTAGAGGGAGAGTCGGGGATGCAGCGACTGCCGCGGGGCAGAGAGCTTTTTGACTCCAGGATAATAGGAGATATTGCCAGACTGAAGCCCGCTGAGAAAGGGAAAGAGGAATCGGAAGTTACCTTCAGCACAAAAGAACTCAAGTATTACAGCTACATGATGAAGCTTAAGGGCAAGATTGAGAGGATATGGAGATACCCGCCTGAGGCTGTAAGGCGGGGTCTTTACGGTGACCCCTACATAAGGTTTACAATAAAGAAGGACGGCTATCTGGGGTCTGTAGAGTTGGTACGCACGTCAGGCTACAGGGAGCTTGATGAGGCTGCAATGCAGGCGCTCAGGGATGGTGAGCCATACTGGCCCCTGCCTGAAAACTGGGATATGGATGGAATCACAATTACCGGACATTTTGTCTATACACTTTATGGGACCTATTTAAGGTAGTCCGGTATTTTCATTTTGCAGACGCACATGACATTATCATTTTGCAACGGCACAGGTGGTGAGAGCTTCTTGACAACCCCCGGGTCATCTGCTATAAAGGACAGAGAGGAGGGCATCGCCTGTTTTTTGTAAGGTGTGAAGTGAAACAATCCTGCCCCGGCAAGGGTCGGGCTACAACGGGGGAATTTATATTTTCACCCTTTAATGAGGGGTGCGAGGGGGGATTTTTCGAATGAAAGACGAGGATAAGCCAAAAGAGCAATTTGTAGAAGAGTTGCTGAAAATGCGTATGCGGATTGATGAACTGGAGGACGCTGAATGTCGATGCCGGCGGGCGGAGGGGGAACTGCGCAAGGTAAACAGGGCACTCAAGGTGCTTAGTGAGTGTAACCAGATAATTGTGCGGGTGAGAGATGAGCCGGTCTTGCTGAATAGGATATGTAGGGTCTTTGTGGAGATCGGGGGGTACCGTCTTGCATGGATCGGGTTTGCCGAGCATAACAGGGAGAAGAGTGTGCGGCCGGTGGCACAGGCTGGTTACGAGGATGGGTATATCGAGACGCTGGATATTACCTGGGCAGATACGGACAGGGGGCGCGGTCCAACCGGCATAGCTATCCGGGCGGGGGAAGTAAGTATTAACAGGAATATTCCGTCAAACCCGGATTACGCTCTATGGCGGGTTGAGGCGATTAAGCGTGGTTATCAATCGTCGATTGCCATTCCTCTGATTGACGACAATCGGTTACTGGGTGCAATAAACATATATGCCCCTGAGCCGGATGCCTTTGACAGCGAAGAGGTGAGACTGCTGACAGAGCTGGCGAATGACCTGGCCTATGGCATTACAACGCTACGTATGCGTGCCGAGCATAGTCGGGTCGAAGAAGAACAGACCCGCTTGCGGCGACGACTTGAGATGCTCTGGAATATTGCGCGCATGGCTGATGCGGACTACCAGACCTTATGCGACCTCGTACTGGTCGAAATCACAGCAATGACACAGAGTCCCTACGCTTTCTACGGTTTTCTCAATGAGGAGGAGACGGTGATGAAAATTTATGCGTTCTCTGCGGGCGCAATGAAGGAGTGCCGCATACAGGACAGGCCGATTGAATATCCTTTAGTCAATGCAGGGCTTCTGGGTGATGCAGTCCGCTTCAGGAGGACACTTATGATCAATGACTATCAATCCTGTTCCGGCAAGAAAGGAATCCCTGATAGTCACATTCCGCTTGCCAGGGTACTGATAGTTCCTGTTTTCAGTCACGGCCGTATTGTTGCACTGGCAGGTGTAGCCAACAAACCCTCGGACTATACGGAAGATGACGCCAGACAGATCGAGTCTTTTGCCACAAACGTACAGGTGATTATGGATCGCCGGCAGGCAGAGGAGGAGAAAGGAAAAATACAGGCCCAGCTTCTCCAGGCGCAGAAGATGGAAGCTGTGGGAACACTGGCAGGAGGGGTTGCCCACGATTTCAACAATCTGCTGACGGCTATCCGGGGATATGTCGATCTGGTGATGATGAAAGTTGACGAGTCGGAACCTTTTTACAGGAATCTGAAGCAGATACGTAATGCCTCTATGCGCGCGGCCGACCTCACCCGCCAACTGCTTCTTTTCAGCCGCAAGCAGCCAATGGAATTTATCCATCTCAACATCAACAGGACGATTGATGATTTACTGAAGATGCTTAATCGTCTTATCGGTGAGGATATAGCTATCAGGACATATCCGGAGCCGGACATCTGGATGGTCCGGGCAGATCCGGGCAGTATCGAGCAGGTGATCATGAACCTTGCCGGCAATGCCAGAGACGCCATGCCTGACGGCGGGAGTCTCACTATCAGGACCGAAAACGTTTTGCTGGACGAGGAGTATTGCAAGGTTATCCTTGAGGCGCGGCCCGGCAGATTTGTCTGTCTGTCGGTCGAGGACACGGGAGCCGGCATGAATAAAAAGACCGTTCAGCACATTTTCGAACCCTTCTTTACCACCAAGGAGGCAGGAAAGGGTACCGGACTCGGCCTCTCCGTTGTCTATGGTATCGTCAAACAGCACGAGGGGTGGATAAATGTTTCCAGTAAGTCCGGCTTGGGTTCGACGTTCAGGATATACCTGCCTGCCTCTTCTGTAAAGTCGGAAGATGAGGCGAGAAAGGAGAATCCCGTACAGAAGCTCCAGGGCAGTGGTGAGCGGATACTTCTGGTAGAGGATGAGGAAGGAGTCCGGGGATTTGCCTCGGAAGCGCTTCGTGGAAGCGGATACGTAGTGATTGAGGCCGCAAATGTTCAGGAGGCGTTGGAGATTTTTGAAAGAGAAAAGGGGGACTTTCACCTGATTCTCAGCGATGTTGTTCTGCCCGACAACAGCGGTCTTCATCTGGTTGACCAGCTCCTCTCTTACAAGCCTGATTTGCAGGTCCTGCTGAGCAGTGGCTACACGGATCAGAAATCGCAGTGGCGCCTTATACGGGAGAGAAAATTCCGGTTTCTGCAGAAACCTTATGCCCTGGGCGATCTGCTTCAGGCCGTTAAAGAGGTTATGGAGCAAAACTGAAGCCATAAATATCCCCCGTGTAAAGCCTGAAAGATTGCCTTGTTGACGTGTCAATGACTAAAATATAACAATGGGCTTCTGGAACAATATAAAAAGAGATTTTCAGGCAGTCTTTGAGAGGGATCCTGCAGCAAGGAACAGGCTGGATGTCATGCTCAGTTATCCGGGATTTCATGCCATCCTCTGTCATAGAATAAACCACATACTGTGGCAGAAGAAGATCCCCGTCCTGCCCCGGCTTGTATCCAATATTGTCAGGCTGATGACCGGGATCGAGATACACCCGGGGGCAAAAATAGGAGCGGGGTTCTTTATAGACCACGGGATGGGGGTAGTGATAGGGGAGACGGCAGAGATCGGGGAGGACTGCCTCCTGTATCAGGGCGTTACCCTCGGGGGGACGGGAAAGGAGAAAGGCAAGCGCCATCCCACACTCGGAAAACGTGTTGTGGTGGGTGCCGGGGCAAAGGTGCTTGGTGCCATCAGGATAGGCGATTATGCTAAGATAGGGGCCAATGCCGTGGTGCTGAACGAGGTCCCTGACGACTCCATTGTTGTCGGTGTTCCAGGCAGGGTTATAAAGAAGAAGATAATGAGGGTTACTGATCACGGTGTGGAAGAGGTGCTTGATCATGTCCATATGCCGGACCCTGTGGAAGACAGGTTTAAGGAGCTCGAGAGCTACATCGGTCACATTGAAAAAAGGATAGAGCAACTTGAAGGTAAGGGAGGAAGGATGAGAGTTTATAATACCCTCTCAGGGAAGAAGGAGGAGTTTGTTCCCCTCGAACCTGGGAAGGTTAAAGTATATGTCTGTGGCGTGACGGTCTATGATTACTGCCATATAGGACATGCAAGGAGCGCCATAGTCTTTGATGTTATGAGACGCTACTTCAGGTATAAGGACTTTCAGGTCAGGTATGTCAGGAACTTTACTGATATTGATGACAAGATTATCCGCCGTGCACAGGAAGAGGGAATACCCTGGAATGAGGTGGTAAGGAAATATACAGAGGAGTATTACAGGGATATGGATGCCCTTGGTGTGGAGAGGGCGGATGTTGAGCCCAGGGCAACCGAGCATATTCCGGAGATAACAGAGATGGTCAGGACCCTTATAGACAAGGGATATGCCTATGAGATTAATGGCGATGTATATTTTGAGGTCAACAGGTTTCCCGGATACGGCAAGCTCTCCAAGAGGTCAATGGATGAGCTGGTTGCCGGGGCGAGAGTTGAGGTGGACGAAAGGAAGAAAAACCCGCTCGATTTTGCACTGTGGAAGGCAGCCAAGGAGGGTGAGCCTGCATGGGACAGCCCCTGGGGGCCGGGAAGACCTGGCTGGCATATAGAGTGCTCGGCAATGAGCATAAAACACCTTGGTGAGACCTTTGACATCCATGGCGGTGGGGCTGACCTGATATTTCCTCACCACGAGAACGAGATCGCCCAGTCTGAGGCCTGCACCGAAAAACCCTTTGTCAGGTACTGGCTTCATAACGGCTTCATAACGATATCCAAAGAGAAGATGTCCAAATCCCTGGGTAACTTCTTTACCATAAGGGAGATCCTGGAGAGATTTGCCCCTGAGGTTATAAGGGCCTTTATCCTCTCAACCCATTACAGGAGCCCGATAGAGTTTTCAGAGGAACAGCTTCTTGATGCAGAGGTCTCGATCAACAGGTTCTATTCTACGATTATGAGGGTGGAGACCTACCTTGTCAGGATGCCGCAGAAGGTAAAGACTACTCCGGAGGAGGGATATCTGCAGGAGATGCTCCGGCAGTTCAGGGCAAGGTTTGAGGAGGCGATGGATGATGACTTCAATACAGCCCTTGCCATCGGGTACATGTATGAGCTTGTCAGGGAGATTAACCGGTATCTTGACTCAAAACCATCCGGAGGACCTGCAAGGGAATTGCTGCTGGAAGGTATCAGTACCCTGAGAGAGACGGGCAGGGTTCTGAATATTTTTCAGAGGCCGCCTGAACAGTGGCACTCTTCCCTGCTTAAAACAAAGAAGCTGCCTGTAACAGAGGATGATATAAACAGAAAGCTTTCCGAGCGGCAGGAGGCAAGAAAGGCAAAGGACTGGCAGAGGGCGGACTTGATAAGGGATGAACTGTTGAAGGCAGGGATTATACTTGAGGACACCCAGGAGGGCACCATCTGGAGGGTCAAGGTCGGGGAGTGAATGACACTCGAAGTAAGGGAACCGGTCTGTGGCTTTACGGCGTTAATTCAGTAAGAGAGGCGCTTCGTGCTGAAAGGACTGTCCATGAGGTGTATGTTTACAGAGAGAGGACCGACAGGATAAAGAATGAGATTGTTGCCCTTGCAACAAAGAGCGGCATCAGGGTAAAATTTGTTGACAAATCTTTTTTTTCAGGATTTCCAAAGGGACATCAGGGAGTAGCAGTCAGGGTGAGTCCTGAAAAGGTGGTGAGCGTTGAGGACCTTTTCACTATATCCCGCCGCAAAGGAGAGCCTCCTTTCTATCTGATTGTTGACGGGGTGGTCGACCCCGGAAACCTTGGCGCAATTATAAGGACGGCAGAAGTCGGGGGCGTACACGGAATCATTCTCCAGAAGAGAAGGGTTGCCTCGGGAGAGACCGTTGCAAAGGCTTCTGCCGGTGCCGTAGAGTATTTGCCCACTGTGAGAGTCTCTAATATTAAACATGCAATGAGAGAGTTGAGAGAGAAAGGGGTGACAATTTACAGTGCCGAGGCCCAGGCCGAGGAATTATACTGGGCTGCAGACCTGACCATTCCCCTGGCCTTTGTTGTGGGCTCAGAGGGTAAGGGTATCAGAACAACGGTAAAGCGGTATTGTGACCAAATGGTGAAGATACCCGTCCTTGGTAAAATTAACTCACTTAATGTGTCTGTAGCAACAGGAATTCTTGTTTATGAGGCGGTACGCCAGAGGATGTCAGCCTGATAATACCACTCCCTCTCCAAAATAATACTTGAATTTTTCGGTTTGACATTTCTATAATTAATGTCTTATTCTATTAAGTTCCGAAAGGTTCCATATAAATTAAATAAAAAATCGAAGGTTTTTGCCCTGTCAAAGCCACCGTAGCTCAGCTGGTAGAGCAGCTGATTTGTAATCAGCGGGTCGGGGGTTCGAATCCCTTCGGTGGCTCCATATCCGACATGGCAGGGGCAAGCAGTAAATAGTGTGTGCTGCTTGCCGGAAAAGGAGAGGTACCCGAGTGGCCAAAGGGGACGGGCTGTAAACCCGTTGGCTCAGCCTACGGAGGTTCGAATCCTCCCCTCTCCACCAGCTTGGGTCTTTAGGTTTAATTTAATATAGATAAATTGAAGATGATTGGACAGGTTCGGAATTTCCAAAAAACCTGAAATGAAATAATGTTATAGATGCGGGAGTAGCTCAGTGGTAGAGCGTCAGCCTTCCAAGCTGAGGGTCGCGGGTTCGAATCCCGTTTCCCGCTCCAGCAGTTGTTTAAACCTGAGAAGGGGTTTAAGTTTTTTTATGCCCATGTAGCTCAGTCGGCAGAGCACGTCCTTGGTAAGGACGAGGTCACCGGTTCGATTCCGGTCATGGGCTCCAGACGCAGACATTATTCGCTGGTCACTGGTAATTTGGTAAGTAGACGACTTTAATGCCCAATGACTGAATGAAGGAGGAAAAATGGCGAAGGCAAAATTTGAAAGGACGAAGCCGCATGTAAACGTAGGGACGATAGGGCATGTGGATCACGGAAAGACGACATTGACGGCAGCGATAACGAAGGTACTGTCAATGAAGCAGATGGCAGCGTATACGAGCTACGATGAAATAGACAAGGCGCCGGAGGAGAAGGCGAGGGGAATAACGATACAGACGGCGCATGTAGAGTACGAGACGGACAAGCGTCACTACGCGCATGTGGACTGTCCGGGACATGCGGACTATGTAAAGAATATGATAACGGGAGCAGCGCAGATGGATGGTGCAATCCTGGTGGTATCGGCAGCAGACGGGCCAATGCCGCAGACGAGGGAGCACATACTGCTGGCGAGGCAGGTAGGGGTGCCGTACATAGTGGTATTTATGAACAAGACGGATCAGGTGGATGACCCCGAGCTTCTGGATCTGGTAGATCTGGAGATAAGGGAGCTGTTGAGCAAGTATGATTTTCCGGGGGACGAAATCCCGATAATAAGGGGAAGTGCGCTGAAGGCGCTTGAGAGTGAGAGCACGGATACCGAGGCAGAGGAGTACAAGAGCATATATGAGTTGATGGATGCGGTGGATGAGTACATAAAGACGCCGGAGAGGCCGATAGACAAGCCGTTTCTGATGCCTATAGAGGATGTATTCAGTATAAGCGGAAGGGGGACGGTGGTAACGGGCAGGATAGAGCGTGGAGTGGTAAAGGTAGGAGAGGAAGTAGAGATAGTAGGATTTGGTGAGACGCGCAAGACGGTTGCAACGGGGATAGAGATGTTCAGGAAGATACTGGATGAGGGAAGGGCCGGAGACAACGTAGGAGTGTTGTTGAGAGGAATAGGGAAGGAAGAGGTGGAGCGGGGCCAGGTGCTGGCAAAGCCCGGGAGCATAACACCGCACAGGAAGTTCAATGCAGAGGTATACGTGTTGACCAAGGAGGAGGGCGGCAGACATACGCCGTTCTTTAACGGATACAGGCCTCAGTTTTATTTCAGGACAACGGACGTAACGGGAATAGTAACACTGCCTGAGGGAGTGGAGATGGTGATGCCCGGAGATAACGTAAATGTAGAGGTTGAGCTGATAACGACCGTGGCAATGGAAGAGGGAGTGAGGTTTGCGATAAGGGAAGGTGGCCGTACTGTAGGCGCTGGTGTTGTTACCAAGATAATTGAGTAGCTTTTATGAAAATAGTATTTCAAGAAAAGGATAAAACGAGATGAGGGATATTATACTTTTACAATGTGCAGAGTGCAGAAACAGGAATTACTCAACCATGAAGAACAAGAAGAATACAACGGAAAAACTTCAACTGAAGAAGTATTGCCGTCATTGCAGAAAGCATACTTCTCACAAGGAGACAAAGGCGTAGCGATTGAGGATTGACTATTAAGGATTGAAACTGATAATTATCAATCGACAATCGACAATCGACAATATTATTGATGGGCCAGTAGCTCTAACTGGTAGAGCGTCGGACTCCAAATCCGAGGGTTGCGGGTTCGAATCCTGCCTGGCCTGCCATATTTTGTATTATGAAAGGGTATGATGTCAGAGATGTTATTTAATAAATATATTTCAGGAACAGGAATCGGAAAATGTTAAAAGGAATAAAGAATTTCCTAAGAGAAGTAAAGCTGGAGACAAAAAAGGTGCTGTTTCCAACGAAGGCTGAATTGATAGGTTCAACGTGGGTGGTTATTATATCCACCGTTATTGTTGCGGTATTCCTCGGAATGGTTGATTTTATTTTGTCAAAATTTGTGAAATTTATTTTAAGTTAAGGTAGGGGTAATGGACAAAAACTGGTACGTTGTACATACATATTCCGGATTTGAGGAGAAGGTCAGGGATGCCATAGAGGATAAGGTAAAGAGAAAGGGGTTGGAAGATAAAATATCCCGTGTGCTTATTCCGACTGAGCGTGTTGTTGAGCTTAAAAGCGGAAAAAAGAAAGAGACGGACAAGAAGTTTTATCCCGGATACATCCTGGTGGAGATGGTGCTTGATGACGAGACCTGGCATCTGATAAGGAGTATTCCCCGTGTGACGGGATTTGTTGGTGGAACCAAGCCTTTAGCCTTGCCTGAAGAGGAGGTTGAGATTGTCCTGCAGCAGTTGGAAAGGGCTCCTCAGCAGCCCCCGAAAACACAGTACCAGCGGGGAGAGAATGTGCGTATAATTGACGGTCCATTCGCTAACTTTATAGGTGTCGTTGATGAAATAGATATTGATCATGGAAGATTGAAGGTTATGGTGAGTATCTTCGGAAGGCAGACACCCGTGGAACTCAGTTTTTATCAGGTGGAGAAGACATAGAATCACCAAATTAAGTTCTATAAGAGACAAAAACACGGCAATACGGGCATTACCAAACTTTTTGATAACCTGTTTTCGTGTAACAAAATTTAAAAGGGAGGAACAAAATGGCCAAGGAAGTAATAGCGGAAGTCAGGTTGCAGATCCAGGCAGGTAAGGCATCGCCGGCCCCGCCTGTAGGTCCTGCCCTTGGTCCCCACGGTATAAATATCATGGACTTTTGCAAGCAGTTCAATGCAAAGACCGAGGCAATGGGGGACACGATAATTCCTGCAGTTCTTACTGTATATGCAGACAGGTCCTTTTCCTTTATCACAAAGACTCCGCCTGCCCCTGAGCTTATCAAAAAGGCAGCCGGGGTAATAAAGGGGGCTTCAGAGGCAGGAAAAGAGACCGTTGGTAAGATAACCATTGATCAGGCGAAGGAGATCGCCACGACCAAGATGCCTGACCTTAATGCCTACAGAGTTGATGAGGCTGTAAATATTATTAAGGGCACTGCCAGGAGCATGGGCATCGAGGTGGTTGAAAATTGACGATTGGTTGCAGTTTGAGGATATAGAGGATCGTCAATCGTAAATCAAAAAGGAGGACTTTGAGTTTTATGGGTAAAAAGATTATAGAGGCCAGGAAGAAAGTGGATACAACGAGGGAATATTTCCTTGATGAGGCTCTGGATATTATAAAGGAGACCTCTTTTGCAAAGTTCGATGAGAGTGTAGACCTTGCTGTAAATTTGGGGGTTGACCCAAAGAAGTCAGACCAGATTGTCAGAGGGACGGTCTCTCTGCCTTACGGAACAGGCAAGAAGGTTAGGGTTCTTGTTTTTGCCAAAGGTGAAAAGGAGAAAGAGGCCCTTGAGGCAGGCGCAGATTATGTCGGGGCTGAAGACCTCGTTGAGAAGATACAGAAGGGCTGGCTTGAATTTGACAAGGCCGTGGCTACCCCGGATATGATGGGGTTAGTCGGGAAGATTGGAAAGATACTCGGTCCAAGGGGATTGATGCCCAACCCGAAACTTGGCACCGTCACCTTTGACGTCGGGAAGGCGGTTAAGGAGATAAAGGCAGGTAAGGTTGATTTCAGGGTTGAAAAGGGGGGCATTGTTCATATGTCGGTTGGCAAGGTTTCCTTTGATAAGGAGAAACTATCTGAAAATGTAAAGGTTGCCTTAAGTGCACTTATGAAGGCCAAGCCTGCGGCTGCCAAGGGTAAGTATATAAAGGGAGTCGTTCTTTCCTCAACCATGGGGCCCGGGATAAAGGTTGATGTAAACACTGTTATAAAAAAGGCTGCTTAATGTTGGTTGCTGAAGTAGATGCTCATCATGTCCGCTGCTACGGGGGGTAACAACCTTGACTTTCATTATTCCATTTCAAGTAAGTGAGACCTTGTTAAACAGCCATAGTTAAAAACCATAAAATTGCCGTAAAGTCTCAAAACATCAGAACATTGTTCTGTGTCCAGGTATTACCTGGTTAATTTTTCGGTCAGAGACAGCAGGTTCAAATATTAAATGGCAAACGCAGATTCAGGATTTGGAAAATCTTGAATCATGAATCGTCAATCAGTTTGTCAGCCTGCCGAGGCCCTTGGAATTGTTGATTTGCGATTTGCGATTTTTTTAATCGTCAATCGTCAATCTAATTTTGGCGTTGTTGTCTCTGGGAAAGGAGGTAAATCTGAAAACCAGAAAACAGAAGTCCGGAGAACTTGAGGAACTTAAAGAGAAATTTGCAAGGGCAAAGGGAGTAGTCGTAACAGACTATAAGGGTTTGACAGTTGCCCAGATATCGCAGATGCGAAGGTTGCTCAGGGAGTCGGAGCTCGACTACAGGGTAGTAAAAAACACCCTTGCAAGGATTGCTGCTGAAGATACACCCGTTTCCGTTGCAAAAGAGCAGTTTGTTGGTCCTGTTGGTATAGCTATCGGATATGATGACCCGGTGCTGGTTGCCAAAAAAGTCCTGGAATATGCAAAAGGCAACGACATGTTCGGGGTAAAGGGTGGAGTAATTGAGGGTAAGTTTATGGACCTCAAAGACTTAAAAAGTGTGGCAAGTCTCCCGCCAAGGGATATTCAGCTTGCAATGCTTGCCGGTACCATGGCTGCCCCGATGTCGAAGATGGCGTCTCTACTTCAGGCAACCATCCGGAAGTTTGGCTATGCCCTTAACGGGTTGAAAGAAAAGAAGAGTCAATAGTGCATTGCTGATAAACGTTGACTGATAACAATAACAATATTCCTAAAGGAGGATAGAAAGAATGGCAGAAGTTACAAAGGAGCAGGTTTTTGAATTTATTGATAATATGACAATCCTTGAAATGTCACAGTTTATCAAGGAGTTTGAAGAGAGGTATGGTGTGGAGGCCGCAGCTCCGGTTGCTATGGCTGCCATGCCTGCAGGTGCCGCTGAGGCCCCTGCTGAAGAGAAGACGAGCTTTGACGCGGTGCTTACAGCAGTCGGTGACAAGAAGATTCAGGTAATCAAGGTGGTGAGGGAGCTCACCGGTCTTGGCCTGAAGGAGGCAAAGGCTGTAGTGGACAGTGCGCCGGCACCTGTTAAGGAGGGTGTTTCAAAGGAAGAGGCAGAGGCCGTCAAGGCAAAACTTGAGGAACAGGGAGCAACTGTAGAAATAAAGTAGGACCGTTAATCGCGTTATACGCTATACTGACGGCATTGTCATAATGTATAGCGTATAACGGCTTAACTATATTTTGATGTGTAATGACGTATTAACCAATAACGAATTTTGAAAGGAGAACCATGGAAAGGGTTTTAAGAGAAAGACTCAGTTTTGGAAAGGTTCCCCCCTTGTTGGATGTACCATACTTGATTGAATTTCAGAAGGTTTCCTACGAAAGATTCCTTCAGAAGGATATCTTGCCGGAGAAGAGGAAGGAGTCGGGACTGCAGGCTGCCTTTAAGAGTGTATTTCCTATTTCCGACTACAATGAGACTGCGACCATTGAATTTATAGAGTATGCCATCAGAAAACCCAAGTTTACAATGAGGGAATGCCTTCATAAAGGTGTTACTTATGGGGCTCCCCTGAAGATAAAAGTCAGGTTAGACCTCTACGAGATCGATGAATCAAAGAACAAGGTGCTCAAGGAGTCAAGAGAGCAGGAAGTTTATATGGGAGAGATCCCGCTGATGACTGATACGGGTACTTTTATTGTAAACGGCACCGAGAGGGTTATTGTGAGTCAATTACACCGTTCTCCCGGTGTCTTTTTCAGTCCGGACAAGACGAAGACCCATGTGAGCGGCAGGCCGCTCTACACCTCAAGGGTAATTCCCTCGAGGGGGTCCTGGCTGGACTTTGAGTTTGATACAAAGGATGTTCTTTATGTAAGGATAGACCGTCGGAGGAAGATACCTGCAACGATAGTCCTAAAAGCCCTTGGCTACAGTAACGAGGACCTCCTTAACACCTTTTATCCCTCGGAAGTTGTCAGAATCCAGGGTAAGGATAAGTTTACAAGGCCTGTTTCCGAGATACTTGCCGGTGTGAAGTCGAGGTTCGAGGTTAAAGCCCCTGATACCGGTGACGTGATCCTCAAGGAGGGGAGCAAGATAACGAAGGTAGCCCTCAGGAGGCTCGCTAATTCAGGTGTAGAAGAGATTCCCGTTACCCGCGAAGAGATAATCGGCAGGATTACACTGAAAGATATCATAGACCCTGAAACCGGAGAGATAATCCTGGAGAGCAACGAATCCATAACCGAGGATGTGCTTGACAGGCTGATCGCCCTGAAACTGGACTCCATAGAGCTTCTCTTTATAGACAATATAAGATATCTCCCGTCCTTGAGGGATACCATAATCACGGACAAGGTAAGCAGCCGGGACGAGGCACTTATCGAGATATACAAGAAACTTCGTCCGGGGGAGCCGTCAACGGTTGAGGCTGCCGAGGAGCTCTTTAACGGGTTGTTCTTTGATGAGAAGAGATATGATCTTTCCCCGGTTGGCAGGCTGAAGATAAACAAGAAGTTGGGACTTGATATACCTTTAGAGACAAAAGTGCTTACAGACAGGGACATAATAGAGATAGTGAAGTATCTCCTGAAACTCAGAACCGGCCAGGGTGAAGTGGATGATATAGACCACCTCGGAAACAGGAGGGTGAGGGGAGTTGGTGAGCTGCTGGAGAACCAGTTCCGTATCGGTCTTATCCGGATGGAGAGGGCAATAAAGGAGAAGATGACACTTACTGAACTCGAAGAGGTGATGCCCCATGATATTATAAATGCCAAGCCTGTAATGGCGGCTGTAAAGGAATTCTTCGGTTCAAGCCAGTTGAGCCAGTTTATGGACCAGACCAATCCCCTCTCGGAGATAACCCATAAGAGGAGACTGAGTGCCCTTGGTCCCGGAGGACTTACCAGGGAGAGGGCCGGGTTTGAAGTCAGGGATGTACACCCGACACATTACGGAAGGATCTGTCCTATCGAGACACCGGAAGGACCGAATATCGGCCTGATAACATCCCTTGCTACCTATGCACGGATAAACGAATACGGTTTTATTGAAGCGCCGTACAGAAAGATTAAAGCAGGAAGTGTTACAGATGAGGTGGAATATCTTACAGCCATTGATGGTGAGAAGTATGTAATTGCCGAAGCTACAACGCCTGTGGGTAAAAAGGGGAGGCTTATTGGTGATGCGGTGCCTACCAGGCTTGCAGGTGACTTCAAGATGGTTCCCCCGGAAGAAGTGCAGTTTATGGACGTTTCACCTAAACAGGTTGTAGGAGTATCGGCAAGCCTGATACCTTTCCTGGAAAACGATGATGCCAACAGGGCGCTTATGGGCTCAAATATGCAGCGTCAGGCAGTTCCGCTGCTGACCTCGGATGCCCCGCTTGTTGGAACCGGAATGGAAGGGGTTGCGGCAAAGGATTCAGGTGTTGTGGTGATTGCCCAGAGGTCGGGGATTGTCGAGAGCGTGGACTCTACAAGGATTGTGGTTAGGGTTACTGAAGACAAGGATCAGGAGTCGGAATTCGACCTGCTGGATCCGGAAGCGGGCGGCAGAGTTGATATATATAACCTTATGAAGTTTGCCCGTTCAAACCAGGGTACATGTTTCAATCAGAAGGCCATAGTAAAGCAGGGTGACAGGGTTGAAAAGGGTGATGTACTTGCCGATGGTCCATGTACCGACCTTGGTGAGCTTGCACCCGGCAAGAATGTCCTTGTGGCCTTTATGCCGTGGGGTGGATACAACTTTGAGGATGCAATTCTTATATGTGAAAGGCTTGTGAAGGATGACGTTTACACCTCAATACACATTGAGGAGTTCGAGGTTGAGGCCCGTGAGACAAAGCTTGGGCCGGAAGAGATTACAAGGGATATCCCCAATGTGGGAGAAGAGGCACTGAAGGACCTTGATGAAAGTGGTATAGTGAGGATTGGTGCGGAGGTTAATCCAGGTGACATTGTTGTCGGCAAGGTTACACCAAAAGGTGAGTCGCAACTGACATCGGAAGAGAAGCTGCTCAGGGCAATCTTTGGCGAAAAGGCTGAGGATGTCAAGGACTCCTCTCTCAGGGTACCGCCGGGCATATCAGGTGCTGTGGTGGATGTGAGGATATTCTCGAGAAAAGGTTCCAAGAAGGATTTGAGAACCAAAAGCATAGAGGAAGATGAAATAAAGGAGCTTCAGAGGGACCTGGAGGAAAGGGTACGTATTGCTACTGAAGAGGGATACCTTAGGATTAGGGAGCTTCTTGTGGGACAGAAGGCTGATGAGGATATCAGGATTCCAAAGAGCAGGGATGTAATCTGTGGTAAAGGAAAGAAGATTACCGACAAACACCTTGAAAAGATAAAGGACCAGTACGTCGGCAAGATTAGGGTGCATAACCCTGAAGTGCAGAAGAAGATCGATCTCTATATAAAGCAGATAAAGGATTATACCAAACAACTTCAGTCGCTGTATGATGAAAAGGTGGAGCGCCTCAGAAAAGGGGATGACCTGTCGCCGGGTGTGAACAAGCTTGTAAAGGTCTATATAGCCATGAAGAGAAAGGTTCAGAGTGGTGACAAGATGGCCGGAAGGCATGGCAACAAGGGAGTGATAGCAATGGTCCTCCCTGAAGAGGACATGCCTTATCTCCCTGACGGCACCCCTGTGGATATAGTGTTAAACCCTTTAGGTGTTCCTTCAAGAATGAATGTGGGACAGATACTGGAGACCCACCTTGGCTGGGCAGCGAGGGCTCTTGGGATATATGTTGCTTCACCTGTCTTTGAAGGTGCAAGTGAAGCTGAAGTAAAGGATTTACTGAAGAAGGCAGGGCTGCCTGTAAGTGGTCAGGTCACCCTCTGTGACGGCAGAACGGGTGAGCCCTTTGAGAGACCTGTTACAGTGGGAACCATGTATATGATGAAGTTGCACCATCTTGTGGATGACAAGGTACACGCAAGGTCAATAGGTCCATACTCTCTGGTTACACAGCAGCCTCTTGGCGGAAAGGCCCAGTTTGGTGGTCAGAGACTCGGGGAGATGGAAGTCTGGGCCCTTGAGGCATATGGAGCTGCCTATACACTGCAGGAGTTCCTGACCGTCAAGAGTGACGATGTCCAGGGCAGAGGAAAGATGTATGAGGCTATAGTCAAGGGTGAAGCCTCCCTTGAATCCGGAGTGCCGGAATCCTTTAATGTCCTGATAAAGGAACTGCGGAGTCTCTGTCTGGATGTCGAGATTTTAGAAAAAAGGAAGAAGGGGGAATAGATATATGAATGCCTTGCAGAGTGAAGCAAAATTGGTTAATAAAAAAAGTCCTTACATTGAGATGAAGTCTCCTATGGAAGAGATTTACTCCCTTTATCAGAAACCAAGGAATCCGAGGGATTTTGATGCAATCAGGATAAAAGTGGCCTCTCCGGAGAGGATACGTGAGTGGTCTTTTGGTGAAGTCAAAAAACCTGAAACCATTAATTACAGGACATTTAAGCCGGAAAGGGATGGCCTCTTCTGTGCAAAAATATTTGGTCCGGTAAAAGACTGGGAATGCCTCTGCGGAAAGTACAAGAGGATGAAGCACAGGGGAGTGGTCTGTGACAAGTGTGGAGTTGAGGTGATTCAGGCAAGGGTCCGAAGGGAGAGGCTCGGACATATTGAGCTGGCAACCCCGGTGGCCCATATATGGTTCTTAAAAGGTGTTCCCAGCAGGATAGGAACGCTCCTTGACATGACCATGCGTTATCTTGAGAAGGTGCTCTACTTTGAGAGTTACATTGTGATAGATGCCGGGGATACTCCCCTTAAGGAAAAACAGCTTCTCTCCGAAGAAGAGTATAAGAAGATGACCGCCGAGCATGGAAGTGCGTTCAAGGCGGGAATGGGGGCCGAGGCCGTACGGGAGCTGCTCAGAAAGGTCGATCTTGACATTCTCAGTGTTGAGCTCAAGACAAGGATACAGGAATCCTCTTCAGTTGGACAGAAGAGGAAGCTTACGAAGCGTCTGAAGGTTATAGAGGCATTCAGAAAATCAGGGAACAAGCCGGAGTGGATGATACTGGATGTAGTTCCGGTGCTTCCTCCGGATCTCAGACCACTCGTTCACCTCGATGGCGGAAGGTTTGCCACCTCCGACCTCAACGACCTGTACCGGAGGGTGATAAACAGGAATAACAGGCTGAAGAGGCTGATGGAACTCAAGGCCCCGAGCGTGATAATCAAGAATGAAAAGAGGATGCTCCAGGAGGCGGTGGATGCCCTTTTTGATAATACAAAACGTACGCGTGCCATGAAGACCTCATCCAAGAGGCCCCTGAAGTCACTAAGCGATATGATAAAGGGCAAACAGGGACGTTTTCGTCAGAACCTTTTGGGTAAGAGGGTTGATTATTCGGGCCGTTCCGTTATAGTGGTCGGCCCTGATCTGAAACTCCATCAGTGTGGTCTGCCCAAAGTCATGGCGCTGGAGCTTTTCAAGCCGTTCGTCTTCAACAAACTTGAAGAGAAAGGCTATGCAACGACCATTAAACAGGCCAAGAGGCTGGTAGAGGTTGAGACGCCCGAGGTATGGGATGCCCTTGAAGATGTTATCAGGGAACATCCTGTCCTGTTGAACAGGGCCCCGACTCTTCACAGGCTTGGCATTCAGGCCTTTGACCCCGTGCTTGTTGAGGGAAAGGCGATAAAGCTCCATCCCCTCGTATGTACGGCCTACAATGCGGACTTTGACGGTGACCAGATGGCAGTGCATGTCCCGCTGTCCATAGAGGCCCAGATCGAGGCAAGGGTGCTGATGATGTCTGTAAACAATCTCCTTTCACCTGCCAACGGGAAGCCCATTGTTTTCCCCACACAGGACATGGTCCTCGGTCTCTATTACCTTACAAAAGAGAGGAGGGGTGTTCAGGGAGAGGATATGGTCTTTGCAGATCCTGAAGATGTAAGAGATGCCTATAATGCCGGGGTTGTTACAGAACATGCAAGGATCAAGGTGCGGATCGACGGTGAATTGACGGAGACTACAGTCGGCAGGGTCATTTTTGGTGAGATACTTCCAAAAGAAATCCCCTTTTCCTCTATCAATAAAGAGCTGAGCAAGAAAGAGATACAGAATCTTGTTGATCATTGCTATAAGAATATCGGCAGGAGGACGGCCGTTGTATTTCTTGACAACCTTGAGAGGCTCGGCTTTGAATATGCCACGAGATCAGGCATATCCATCTGCATAGAGGATATGCATATCCCATCGAAGAAGACTGAACTTATCAAGCAGGCTGAACAACAGGTCCTGGAGGTTTATAAGCAGTACTCGGACGGTCTTATAACTCACGGGGAGCGGTACAACAAGGTTATTGATATCTGGGCCAATGTTACCGAGAGGATTGCTGAGGAGATGATGAAGGAGCTGGGTGCAGAGGATGGCAGGGAATTCAGTGAAGAGGAGCTGATGGAACGGAGGTCTTTTAACAGTATCTTTATGATGGCGGATTCAGGGGCGAGGGGATCGGCTGCCCAGATAAGGCAGCTTGCCGGTATGAGGGGACTGATGGCCAAGCCTTCCGGAGAGATTATAGAGACGCCGATTACGGCTAACTTCCGTGAAGGGGTGAGTCCGCTGCAGTACTTTATCTCTACGCATGGAGCAAGAAAAGGCCTTGCCGACACAGCCCTCAAGACAGCTAATGCCGGATATCTTACCAGAAGACTTGTGGATGTGGCACAGGATGTTATTATCACAGAGCATGATTGCGGAACCCGGGAGGGCATAGTGGTGACGGCCCTGATCGAGGGTGGTGAGATTATACAGTCTCTTGAAGACAGGATTCTCGGCAGGACTACAGCGGAAGACGTAAAGGATCCCTTAACATCTGATGTGATTCTCAAGAGGAACGGAGCGATAGACGAGGTAGCCGTCAAGAATATAGCCGATGCAGGTGTCGGCAGCATAAAGATAAGGTCTGTGCTGACATGTCAGACAAAGTTCGGTGTATGTGCCACCTGCTACGGCAGGGACCTCAGCAGGGGTGTGTTTGTTGAGAATGGAGAGACAGTGGGTATTATGGCAGCACAGTCCATTGGTGAGCCGGGTACCCAGCTTACGATGAGGACGTTTCATATAGGTGGAACTGCAACAAAGGTTATTGAACAGGCCGTGCTTGAGGCCAGAAACTCCGGCAAGATAAAGTTTATAGATATCAATGTCGTTCGCAACAGGGAGGGTGTTCTTGTTGTACTGAACAGAAATGCAACATTTGCTGTTGTGGATAACCAGGGAAGGGAAAAGGAGAAGTATAATCTTGTCTATGGCGCAAGGTTGCTGGTGGATGACGGACAGACGGTCAAGATAGGTCAGAAGCTTGTTGAGTGGGATCCGTATTCAGTGCCTATCCTGACAGAGCTGGGAGGCCGTATCGCCCTGGGCGATATAATTGAGGGCGTTACCGTGAAAGAAGAAGTTGATGAGGTAACCGGTCTCAGCCAGAAGGTGATTATTGACTATCCCCTGAATATGAGGCCCCGTATCTCTATAAAAGACGAGCATGGAAAGGCCACATTAAAGATACCGGGAACCACCCACCTTGCAAGATACCTCCTGCCTGCCGGAGCACACGTTCTTGTGGATAAGGGGGATATCGTAAGGCCGGGCGACATACTGGCCAAGATACCCAGAGAGACGACAAAGACCAAGGACATTACAGGGGGTCTTCCGAGGGTTGCCGAACTCTTTGAAGCGAGAAAACCAAAGGAGCACGCGATTGTTTCAGAGATAGACGGTATAGTCGAGTTCAAGAATGCCCCCAAGGGACAGAGGATTGTTGTGGTCAAGGCCGGAGATACCGCTAAGGAATATGTGATTCCAAAAGGAAAGCATGTGACCGTGCATGAGGGAGACTGGGTGAGGGCTGGAGAGCCCCTGATGGATGGGGCTGTTAATCCCCACAGTATACTTGATATCCTTGGACCAAGGGAGCTCCAGGCGTATCTGGTGGATGAAGTGCAGAAGGTCTACAGGTTGCAGGGTGTTACCATTAATGACAAGCATATCGAGATTATAGTAAGGCAGATGATGAGAAAGATAAAGATTGAGGACCCCGGAGACACGGTGTTTCTGATAGGCGACCAGGTGGACAGGCTGGAGTTCATGGAAGAGAACGACCGTGTCAGGGCAGAGGGCGGAAAGCCTGCAACCGGCAAGCCGATGCTGCTCGGAATAACCAAGGCATCCCTGTCAACATACAGCTGGGTGGCGGCAGCCTCGTTCCAGGAAACCACCCGTGTCCTTACAGAGGCAGCGCTGGAAGGCAAGGTTGACGAGTTGAGGGGTCTGAAGGAAAATGTGATTATGGGAAGAATCATTCCTGCTGGAACCGGGATGTCGAGATACAGAAACACATTTGTGAAAAGGGACACTCCAGAGATGGAGATTCAGGAGACGGAAGAGCAGGAGGCATAAAGGTCCTGTTTAGCATAGTTTATCAGTGACAAAACCAGATGGGGGACAGAGACTGTCCCCCATCTGGTTTTTTTGTTTTGGATGATTGCCGGTACAGTCAGGGCCGGGTTTATTGTAAAATAAAGGAAGGGGACGGACGGTATTTTGAGGAAGAGGGCATTTCTTTCACTGGGACTCGTATTTCTGGTTATTTTGTCAGGTACTGTTGGCTATTCCATCATTGAAGGGTGGACTCTCTTTGATTCTCTTTATATGACGGTCATCACCCTCTCCACCATCGGCTATCAGGAGGTAAGGCCTCTCTCGTATACAGGCAGGGCATTTACCATCATCCTTGTCTTTGTCGGTGTGGGAGCTGTGGCCTATGGAATCAATAACGGGATAAGGATAGTTTTTGAGGGTGAAATCCAGAAGGCCTTTGGGAGGAGAAAATTGGAAAAAAGGCTTAAGTCGATTAAGGATCACTTCATTGTCTGCGGTTACGGACGCATGGGCAGGATAATCTGCAGTGAATTGAAGGCTAAAGGTGTTCCATTTGTCGTTGTGGAGAAAGAACCTCCGGAGCTTGATGCGGATGAAGAGACCGTCTTTGTTTACGGCGATGCAACAAAGGACGAGATTCTCAGACATTCAGGTATAGAGAAGGCGAGGGGATTGATCTCGGTGCTTTCCACAGATGCCCAGAATCTTTACGTGGTTCTGAGTGCAAGGGAGCTGAATCCGTCCCTCTTTATAGTTGCAAGGGCAGGTGAGGAGGGTTCAGGGCAAAAGCTCCTGAGGGCAGGTGCCGACAGGGTGGTTTCCCCTTATCATATTGGTGGGCTCAGAATAGCCCAGACAGTATTAAAGCCTGCGGTTGTTGATTTCCTGGAGTTTGCAACCAAAAGCGGGAACCTGGAGCTGCAGATGGAGGAGGTTCAGGTTGAAGAGGGGTCGGACATTGCAGGGAAGACCATCCATGAGGCCGGGGTCGGCAGAGAGCTTGGTGTTATTGTTGTTGCCATCAAGAGAAAGGATGGTGACATGAAATTTAATCCTGTGCACAATACTCTTATCAACGCAGGGGATACGTTAATTGCAATAGGGGAGACGGAGAAGCTCAAGGCCCTGGAAAAGCTGGCGAAGGGCCGGGGAAAATCATAACTTTTTTAGGGCTTCTTCAAATAGCCCGTTCAGTTTTTTTGTTTCAAGGTACAGCCTGTCAAGTATCCCGGACACTTCCTCTTTGTCGAGCGCGGATGTCTTCTCCGCCCACTCCCTGTAAACCCTTGCATGTTCATCATTATGCTCCATCCAGTGGTGAAGCAGTTTCTTCAGCTTTTCAAGGTTGTCCATCTCTTCTCCGTTGTAATAGTTTATTTGCTCTGCTTCTCTGTTTAAACAAGCGTGATTCTGCCCTCATTCAACCTGTAAACCCTGTCTGTTGCTCCCCTTAAAAACTCATGGGAATGGCTGATAATTATATAGGTATCTACGTGTTCCTTCAGGTAGCTCAAGAATCTCTCTCTCGTTGTCTCATCAAGTCCGGCAGTTGGCTCGTCAAACAGAAAACACTCGGGATTCATAGCCACAACCGTGGCAAGGGCAACAAGCCTTTTTTCGCCGCCAGAGAGGCGGTAGGTTATCTTTTTTTCAAAACCTTCAAGCCCGAGGGCCTTACAGGTCTCTCTTACAATAACCCGTGCTTCCTTGTGGGATTTACCGAGGTTCAATGGGCCAAAAGCAATATCCTCTTCAACCGTGGGGCTGAAGAGCTGGTCATCAGAGTCCTGAAACAGCAGTCCGATCCTCTGTCTCACCTCGCTGAAATCCTCTTCTGTTTTCCTTACCTTTTCAAATATGCTTATTTCTCCGGAGCCGGGTCTTAACAACCCCATTATAATATGAAACAAAGTGGTTTTTCCGGCGCCATTGGGCCCGATCAGGCCGACCCTGTCACCCTTTTTCAATGAGAAATTCAGGTCATTAAAGACCTGTTTTCCATAGGGGTAAGTGAAACTCAGATTCCGCAGTTCTATCAAGTTCTCCTCCATCTGCCAAGTGGAAATCGCTTCCAACAACCTTTTATTTCTGGATTCGGGGGTTTTTAAATAATCGCCAGCATGACCGTTACCACAGCCATCGACAGACCGAATACCACATCTCCTTTCCCAAGTCTGAAATGGCTTGATACAGGGAATCTGCCACTGAAACCCCTGCACAGCATAGCCTGGTAAATCCTCTGGGACCGTTCATAACTCCTGACAATCAGCATTCCCACGAGGTATGCGTATGTCCTGTATGTATGCATGTTTGTGCCTGCCTTAAAACACCGTATCAGCATGGCATTCTTTAACCTGCTGTATTCCTCGTGTAAGACAGTTATGTATCTGTAGAAGAAAAAGAATAAGTGAACAAGCTTGTCAGGTACCTTCAGGTGAATGAGTGCATGGGCAAGTGAGAAGATTTCAGAGGTGCCGAGGATTGCTATGGTTGCAAGCACAATGGCGTTTGTCTTTAATGTAATGGAGAGGGCATAGAGGATACCTTCCCTGGTGGCTGTCAGCGGGCCGATTTGAAAGACCGTTACCCCGGGATAACTGAAAGGAATAAATATCCATAACAGAAATATAAACACATTTACGGCAACGAGCCTGCTGAGGAGTTTTTTCGTGTCGAGCCTTGCGAGGATTGTCAGCAGGGTTGAGACGAGCAGGGCCGCAAGCGGGTTCTTTTGTCCTGGCATGATGGCAATAACCAGGACGTACGGGACTATGGCCAGAAACTTTACCCTCGGGTCAAGCCTGTGCAAAAATGAGCTGCCTTCTGCGAATTCTTCAAGATGCATTTTTTAAGTAAGTTAAGAAAGAAGAACTGTTGCGAGTTGCGAGTTAAGGAAGAAGAACTGTTGCGAGTTGCGGGTTGCGGGTTGAAAGACAATCCACCACCACTCCCTAACAATCCTCCATCACTCCAATCCCTACCCCCTTCTTCTGCTCTTAAAATACATTACTGCTCCCATAAGCCCTATAATATAACCTATCCCACCTAATATTTCGGTAAGTCCCGGTTTTTCACTCTTCTCCTGAAGTTTGAGGAGCATTGTTATTACCGGCTGGAGTTTTCTATCCATGGCCTTGTTCACTACTGCCTCTATTTCAGCAGAGGATACCCCTGAAGCAACAGTCAGCGGTACGGTGGATTGCGGTTTGCTTTCCGTCTTCTGCTCTTTAACCCCTGACTCCTGGTTCCTGACTCCTGTATCCTGTATCCCCATTGCCTCCTTCACCTCTTTTGCACCGAGAGTATAATCGTTCCGGTGGCCCATGCTTGCGTGGAGTACGAGCCTGATGGATGTTGCCTTTGGGATCCTGAAGGAGAATTTCCCCTCACTGTCGGTTTTACCTTCAAGGAGCTTCTCTCCGGTATTTGCATCAAAGACCTCAATCCGTGAGTTCCTGCTCCTTGTACCGTCAGCAAAATAACCTTCTGCAAAGACCATGTTATCCTCTGCATAAGCATAGATACTTACTTTATGGGCAAGAACAGTTGAAGAAGTAATATGCAGGATGCAGAATATTAAGATAAAGACAGAGATCATTTTGAACCTTGAACCTTGAATCTTGAACCTTGAATCTTTATTCACTTCCCTACCTCCAATACTTCGGGTTTTACTTTTTTCAGAAATATAACACAAAAGGCTGTGATAATGCCCTCGATTACCATGACAGGCAGGTGGGCTGCAAGTACAAGCTTTGCTACACCAAGAAAACTTTCACCTGTACTTATGAGTGAGAGGGCGACAAGTATGGCCCCAAGGGCGATTCCTGTGGCTCCTGCACCAAACCCTGCAAGGGTGCTCAGGGTGTGATTGCCCCTCCGGATCGGCAGGTTGAAGAGATAATAGGCTATGACCCCTGGAGTGGCCATGATGACTGTGTTGACCCCGAGTGAGCTGAGTCCTCCAAACTGAAACAGGACTGCATGTAGTGTCAGTGCAACAAGGATGGCGGGAAATGCCATCCAGCCAAGCAGCACTCCCAGAAGCCCGTTCAAAACCAGATGGACACTTGAGGGACCTATGGGTACATGTATTAACGAGGCAACAAAGAATGCAGAGGAAAGGACTGCCACCTCCGGTATCTTTTCATAGTCCATCTTTTTCAGTCCCACGGCTACGCCGCCTGTAGCAAGCAGGGCACCGGTTACAAGAACGGGTGCCGACAGGACTCCCTCTGATATATGCATCTTATTTCATCTCCCTTGTCCTTACCCATATGACCGCGCCAATTTCAACAGGATATTCCCTTCCCTTGTGCTTTAACCTGAAGTCTGCGGTATTAAGGGCAGCAAACCCCCACCATCCGGCTATGGGCATTGCATAAGTAAAGACACCGTTTTTATCAGCCTTGATTACCTGGGTTATATAGGGCTCAGCCGGCGGCTTTATCTTTCCGCCCTCGTTGTAGTATTCAATCTCTACCCTTGCGTATGGCACGGACTTGCCGTCCACCTTTACAATCCCCTGGAATACATTGCCGGCCCAGAGACCGTACGGCCTTGTCAGGGGTACTATTTCTGTCTTGAGCCCTACCTCGGCATCCCATCCCGTTTCCAGTTCAAGCGCATCCACTATAACCTTGCTGTAATGGATTATAAAGCTCTCTTCTGCAGGTTCCCAGTAGGGTGCAGGCTCAACATAGAATACATGGTCTCCCGGTCTCCTGATCCTGTAGGCAGCTTCCCAGGTGGAAAACCCCTTGACCATCTTCTTTTTAAGTGCAGGCAACAGGTCGTGTTTTTCTCCATTTACCATAACACCAAAAGCCTTTGGCCTTGCCATCTCCATGTACTGTCCTTCAAAGGGGTGGATGAACTTCACCTGGAGTTCGATCTTTTTACTGTCCTCCTTTGAGACTATGTCATCGGATGGGATGATGACACCAAAATGTGCCCATGAAAGAGATGCCGGGGTTAACATTAATAGTGTTACCAGTAATGTCTTAAGAAATGTTCTCTTCATAAGCTATTCCTCCAAAAAGAAGAAGATTTTTTTTCAGCCTCGAATTTACGCGAATATTCACGAATTAAAAAAGATTACAGTTTAAGATACTTCTTATTACTGATTATTGGTGTAAGTTTGTATTTATTCGTGGCGAACTTTTAGATCTCTTACATCAAACAAAGGCCATGAAAGCTCACCTTCGTGGTGATGAGCCTTCATGGCCTTTGTTTAATGTACAGATTGTGGTGCTTCTTCTGTCAGAAATAAAAAAAACCACAAAAGTCATTTAAAAACCTTCGTGGTCTGTTCAAGCCTTCATGGCTTGTTTTGATAAAAAGGAAAAAAACTGCTTCTTTGTAATACTTACTAAAAGATATCATAAAGCATTTATGATTGTCAAACCAGGGTTTTCCCGGGTTTTATTTATGTTGTTCTCAGTATCTGTGCCATCTGCGTAATCTGCGGCTGAATTCTGTTCAATGTTTCTATATGATATAATATTAACTCGTAAATCTGACGAGGTGATAAAAACTTATGGATATCGTTGATAGAAACAGGAGACTTGAAGAGCTTGACAGAAGATACGTCTGGCATCCCTTTACACAGATGAAGGAGTGGGAAGAGGGTGTGCCTGTTATTATTTCAGAGGGCAGGGGGTCTTTTTTAAGGGATATTTACGGGAGGTGGTATCTTGACGGGGTATCCTCTCTGTGGGTAAATGTCCATGGACACGGAAAGAAGGAGATAGACGATGCCATCAGGGGTCAGCTTGAGAGGATTTCACATTCAACACTCCTTGGGCTTGGCAGTGAATCATCCATTGAATTGGCGGAGAAGCTGATAAATATTGTGCCCGCTGGTCTTACAAGGGTTTTTTACTCCGACAATGGGTCCACCTCTGTTGAGGTGGCGCTGAAGATGGCCTATCAGTACTGGATTCACAGGGGGGTGAAGGGAAAGGAGACATTTATCTGTCTGAATAATGCCTATCACGGAGACACCCTCGGGGCAGTGAGTGCCGGGGGGATTGATATATTTCATGAGGCATTCAGGCCCCTGCTTTTCAATACTTTCAGGGCCCCGTCGCCTTACTGTTACCGTTGTGAACTCGGGCTTGAATCCCCGGGTTGTGGCCTTGCCTGTCTTGAGAGATTGGAGGAGATATTGAAGGGGCATGCACCGGAGATTGCAGCCGTCATTATTGAGCCGATGGTGCAGGGGGCCGGAGGTATGATTGTCTTTCCCCCAGGTTATCTGAAAGGGGTCAGGGAACTGACAGAAAAGTACGGGGTGTTGCTTATTGCCGATGAGGTTGCAGTCGGTTTTGGCAGAACAGGAAGGATGTTTGCCTGTGAGCATGAGGATGTAGTACCTGATTTTCTCTGCCTTTCAAAGGGCATAACCGGAGGTTATCTGCCCCTTGCCGCCACAATAACCACGGAAGAGGTCTACGCGGCATTCCTTGGCGAATACAGGGAGCTGAAGACATTCTTTCACGGCCATTCCTATTCAGGAAACCCCCTTGCCTGTGCAGCGGCCATAGCCTCAATCGGGCTCTTTGAAAAGGAAAAGACCGTTGAGGGGGTCAGGAAAAAGGAGAAAATACTGTTGCCGTGGCTTGAGGCGGTCAGAGGGCTTGAGCATGTTGGTGATGCAAGGGGGGTTGGTCTTATGGCAGGGGTGGAGCTTGTCAGGGACAGCAAAAATAGAGAGCCCTATCCCCTTGATGAAAGGATGGGTTTTAAGGTCTGCCTCAAGGCAAGGGAAAAGGGACTTCTGATAAGACCACTTGGAGATGTGGTTGTGATTATGCCGCCCCTTTCAATAAGTGAGGAGCACCTTGCAGGGATGCTTGATATAATCAGGGATTCTATAGTGGAGGCTACAGAAGGATAGCCGGTTTTTTTATCATGCCTGCCTGTGTGCACTGTAGAGTTCCTGATAGACCCCTCCGGAGGAGAAGAGTTCATCATGACTCCCCTGCTGTATAATCCTTCCCCTGTCCATGACAATAATTCGGTCGGCCTTGTTGATGGTAGAGAGCCTGTGTGCGATTATCAGGGTTGTCCTTCCAGGCATTATTGACTCAAGTGCCTTCTGGATCTTTGCCTCTGAGTCAGCATCAAGGGATGATGTTGCCTCATCAAGGATGAGGATTTTCGGGTTTTTAAGTATAGCCCTCGCAAGGGATATCCTCTGCTTCTGCCCCCCTGACAACTTGACTCCACGTTCACCAATATATGTATCATAGCCTTTGGGCATATCCATGATAAACTCATGGGCATAGGCAGCCCGTGCTGCCTCGACAACCTTTTCTTCCGTTGCATCCGGCTTGCCAAACAATATATTGTTTCTGACTGTGTCGTCAAAAAGGATTATATCCTGGGATACCACGCCGATGTGAGACCTGATGCTCTTGAGAGAATAATCCCTTATATCCAGTCCGTCTATCGTAATCCTGCCAGTATAATCCTTCCAGAACCCAAGGAGCAGGTCTATCAGGGTGCTTTTGCCTGAACCACTGTATCCCACGATTGCAATGGTCTCGCCCGGCCGGATTTCGAGGTTGACATCCTTCAGTGCCGGCTCAACTGAGTCAGGGTAACGGAAAGAGACTTTATCATATACTATATGCCCTTCTATTTTTGCCTTTTCTACGTTTCCGGACACTTCATCGTTGAGAAGAAATATCTCCTTGACCCTGTGGAGTGCTGTTCTTATCATCTGGAAATTGTTATTGACCTGGCTCAATCTTTTCAGGGGGGTGTAAATCATCAGTATTGCAGTAATAAATGAAAAGAATGCACCTACCGAGAGCTTGTTGTTAATGATAAGATAGCTGCCGTACCACAGGATTATGGCTATGCCCGCACCTGCAATAATCTCCATGGATACAGCGGTAAACTCCCTGATCCTTACTTCCCTCATTACATTCCTGTAATGCCGTGAGACTGCCTCATCATTGCGGCTGCGCATCTTTTCTTCCATTGTAAATGCCTTGATAACCCTTATGCCCAATACTGTCTCCTGTACCAGCTTGGTCACATCTGATATGAATTCCCTTGTCTTTTTGCTGGTCTTCTTCATCCTCTTACCAAACCTGTCGGCAACGAGCACGACCAGGGGTATGATTGTAAAGGAGAGGAGTGCCAGGTCCCATCTCCTTAAGAGGGCGACAACAGCAAGGACTATTACTGTTGTGGACTGGACAAAGAAGTTCCTTGCCGTGTTGGCGATCAGGTTCTCAAGGCTTCCTATATCATTAAGGACCCTGGATATTATGGAGCCACTGGATTTTTTGGAGAAGAAAGATATGGGGAGGCTCAGGAGCTTGTTGTAAAGGGCCTGACGGAGCGTTTTTACGATTTTTGCACCAATAGAGCTCATCAGAAAATTATTGAGAAAGGCAAACAATCCTCTAAATACGAACAATAAAAAGACCCCTGCCGGCAGCAGAAAGAGGATTGTCCTGTTCTTTTCAACAAAGAGGCTGTCCAGGGATGGTTTGACGAGCCATGCAATACCCCCGTTAATAGCTGAAAGCGCAAGGCTGCACAGCACTGCTGCTATCAGTCTGGGAAGATGCTGTCTCGTGAGCGCCCATATTGTGTGAAAATCGTTTTTCCACTCTTTTGAAGAAGTTTCCCTGAAAAAAATTTTCATGGTTATAGTATACTATACCGATTAAGCATTTGTGACCACCCTGCTTACAAGAAAGATTCATGAAGAACACGTCTGAGGCACACTATAAATTTATTTTTGCAGTCCTGTTGCTCTTTGGGTTGAGTTTGCCCCTTTCAAAAAGTTTTAACAGCGTCCTGATGGGCCTGGTCTATATCTATTCCCTGGCAATGGCCTTTTTTTGCAGGGACTTCAGGAAAGCTATAGCCTGCAGCATCAATCAGCCCCTCACTATTCCCATAATTTTATATGTTCTGGTGTCAGTCCTGGGATTATTCATCAGTGAAGATTTGCTGGAAGGTGTAAGGAGAGTCAAAACAATATCAAACCTTCTCCTTATTTATATAATGGTATCCACCCTTATGGACTTCAATCAGGATGCATCCCTCAGATTTAAAAGAGGAGAGCAGTTACTCCTTTCCTTGCTTGCAGGACTCTTTATTTTTGATCTGATTGGACTTTTTACTTATTTTGGTATAATCGGCAACCGTGCCTACATGCTACCCCTATCTCCGCTGGGCGTTCATCATATCTGGTTTGCCAACCTTAACGCTGTTGGATTATATACAGCAGCCTCACTATTCCTTTTTTCGTCATACCGCAGGATTCCTCTTCTAAAAGTATTTATAGCCTCCTTTATCATTATAGGGAGCATCTCCATCCTGCTCTCTACTTCGAGGACAGCATGGTTCGGCCTGGCAGTTGTTGTCCCTCTGTTTGCCTTTTTTCTCTTTAAAAAGAAAAAGCACTTCCTGATATCGATGCTCTTTCTGATTGGTGCTGCCCTGCTGTTGTATCTCTTCAACTCCACGGTCCACGCCAGGATTGCCCAGATCTTCAGTGATATCTCAGGTTTCTACTCCGATTCAGCGGCTGCAACTTCTGTGGGCGCCCGGTTCATGATGTGGAAGGCATCATGGAAGATGTTCCTTTCAAATCCTCTTTTCGGGGTCGGGACAGGAGATTACATAGTTACTATTTCCCGGTATGTTGAATCAGGGGAGTTTCCAGGATACCTCTTAGAGTTCAACCAGCCGCACAATATCTTCGTTTTTGCCCTTGCTACCAATGGTCTTCTAGGGTTAACTGCACTTCTTTTTGTTTTTTGTTCCATTCTTAAACTGTCTAAAAAACATGTCAAGTCGAGCTCGGAAGAAAGACTGTTCGGGTTTGTCTCACTCGCAGTGGCCGTTCATTTCATGGTGGCAGGGCTTGCAGACTCCTTGCTGCACATACACGTACTGTTGTGCACGTTTGCCTTTGTCATGGGTGTATGTGTGCGCAGGTCTGACTATGGAAAAGAGATGAAAGCAAAAAAGATGTTAAAATTGAACTGGTTTTTCAAAAAATAAAAAATAAGGAATTCATGGAAATCGAGATGAAAGTCAGCGGTTTTACTTTTGTAAGGAATGCTCAGATATTAGGCTATCCATTTGTACAGTCCATTAAATCTGTTCTGCCGATTGTGGATGAGTTTATTATCGCACTTGGTCCATGTGAGGACGGAACCGAGAAAATGATAAAGGATATCGGAAGCGATAAAATTAAAATTATCCATACCCAGTGGAACGAAAACATGCGGACAGATGTAAAGCTGAAAGGTTTTGTCTATGGTCAACAGAAAAGTATTGCTCTTTTTAATTGTACGGGTGACTGGGCATTTTATCTGGAGGCGGATGAAGTCATTCATGAAGATGATTTGCCCAGGATTAAGTATTCTATGGAAAAGTATTTGCATGACGACAGGGTAGAAGCCCTGGTATTCGACTACATTCATTTTTATGGAAACAGGAATACTTTTGCATGGTCCCCAGGGTGGTACAGGAGGGCACCGAGGATATTAAGAAACAATATCCCAAGCTGGGCGTCGGAGGGGCTTTTCTTCATTGTGCTGGAAAGTCACAAGAGGGGAAGATATCCGCGAGCAGCCCTGACAGGGGCGAAGATATACCACTATGGATGGGTTAGAAGTGAAGAACAGATGAACTTGAAGGCGCAGAAGGTGGGGAGGTACTGGAGTGACAAGGGTTCTTCAGAGGTGAAGTATTCTGATATTGACAGTGCAATACTGAGAGAGTTTAAAGGTGTCCATCCAGCTATCATGCAGGAGTGGCTGCCGGAAGCCGAGGGCCTTTACGAGGCCAATCCCGCGCACAAGTTGAGCAGAAAAGAGATAAAACACCGGGCTGCCTTGTTTATAGAGAAGATATTAGGCGTTGAATTAAGCAAGAAACATTTCAGCCTTGTCAGGTAGAGCAAGTATTTGCAGAATGAAAATATCCGTAATCATCAGCACATATAACCGTCCCCATTACCTTGGAAGGGTAATGGAGGGCTACATGAACCAGACTTGCAGGGACTTTGAGATTGTGGTTGCTGATGATGGCTCTACAGAAGAGACCGTCTCCATTGTCAAGGAAGCGGCAGGGGAATCTGATATCCCTATTCTGCATGTCTGGCATCCTGATAAGGGATTTCAGCTTGCGAAGATACGGAATAAGGCAGTTGCAGAAAGCTTCGGCGACTATATAGTCTTTACTGATGATGATTGTGTCCCTGATCCACGGTTTGTGCTGGACCACCACAGATATGCTGAGGATGGATATTTTTTGCAGGGGCATAGGGTTTTAATAGGTAAAAGTGCATCCGGAGAGTTTGGTTTCAGGTGTGCAGTTCCATCGAAACTTCTTGTCTTGCTGATGAAGGGTGAGATCGGGAACTTCTTTAACTCTGTAAGGATGCCCTGTCCCCTGATTAAAAAAGGCAGTTCGCTGAAGGGTATCAGGGGCTGTAATATGAGTCTTTTCAGAAAGGATTTCTTTGCAGTCAACGGGTTTAATGAAGATTTTAAAGGATGGGGAAAAGAAGACTCGGAGCTTGTTGCAAGGTTGTACAAGCTTGGCATAAAGAGAAAGGATGTCAAGTTTCGTGCATGTTGTTTTCATCTTCATCATGAATTTTTTGACAGGGACAGGCTTAACCGGAACATTGAAATTCTTCAACAGAGCGTAAGTGGTGACATCTATTATTGCAGGAAGGGAGTTGACCAATATCTGAGACAATGAACAGTAAGGTTTCGGCAATTATCATAACCCATAATGAAGCAGGGCAGATAGAACGGTGTTTGAGAAGTCTATCCTGGTGTGATGAAATTATTGTTGTTGATTCAGGAAGCTCTGATGGAACAGTTGAGATAGCGAAAAGGCTTGCAGGTAAGGTTTATCTGGAAGAATGGAAAGGCTTTGGTCTTCAGAAGCAATCTGCCCTTGAGAAGACAACATGTGAATGGGTCTTCAGTATAGATGCCGATGAAGCAGTAACTGCAGAACTCTCAGGTGAGATCCTTCAGGCGGTGAAGGAGGATAAGGGAATAGCCGGCTTTTATATACCCCGGAGGAATCTCTACGGCCGGAAATGGCTCCGTTTCGGGGGGCAGTATCCTGATCTTGTCCTGAGATTATTTCGTAAGGAGGCAGGAGGGTTTACAGAAAGCATTGTCCATGAACGGGTTGTCGTTAAAGGAGAGTGTGGAAAGTTGCGTTCCCCTATAATGCATTACGCCTTCAGGGATATTTCTTCCATGATACAGAAACTTAATAACTACTCAACCCTTGCCGCTGAGCAGATGTTTTCAAGCGGTAAGAGTGTCAGTGCCCTGGCGCCATTGACTCATTCCATGTCTCTGGGTATCAAGGATTATATATTCAGGCTCGGCTTCATAGACGGCAGGGAGGGCTTTAATGTTGCCCTCCTCAAGTCCCTCGGCGTATACTTCAAGTATGCGAAGCTCCTTGAATTGCATCATAAAAAGGGTAACCCATCCCGGGGATAAGGGGTTCTGTCTCTTCCTTTCAGTCCCAAACCACAACCTGTCAAAGCCTTTTTTAGCCTCTTCAGGGGGTCGCGGACTTATCCTTTATCTCAAACTCTTCCTTTATCTTTTCCAACATCTTTTCTCCAATGCCCTTGATCTTAAGCAGTTCATTCATCTCCTTTACAGGCCCATGTTCCTGCAGATACCCTAAAATGACCGATGCCTTTTTTTCTCCGATTCCCTTGACGGATGTCAGGTTTTCAAGTGTAGCGTTGTTAATGTCCTTCTTCTGCAGTATATCCGCCGAGACAGCGGTTCCTCCAGAGACAAGAAAAATACCTAAAATCATAACGACAATCAAATTTGCTTTCATTCAGCCCTCCCCGGGTTTCATATTTTATGGATTCAGTAACATTATACCTAAGATGCCCCTTTTTTTAATACAACCCTCGTTGCTTTATCAGTATAACAATATCCAGTCAAAGATTCCAGTTTCTTGCATACCATGTGTCAAGAGAGGTGTTGCTCCTGCCGCTTACCTGCCATGGACCTGTTATGCCGGGCAGAACACTCGGAAATACCTCGCCTGATTCTTTAAGTGAAATCCCTTTCATGAGATATAGTTATACGATGAAAAAGGGGTAGCTTTGTCAAAGACTTGAAATAATGTCACGTTCTCCATATAATTAACAACATGTTTTTCATGCTTTTGAGTGCTACATTCATTGGTGTTGAGGCACATCCTGTTGAGGTGGAAGTGGATATTACCTCAACAGGTCTGCCACACTTCTCCCTGATGGGACTTCCTGACACGGCGATCAAGGAGATGAGGGCAGCTCTGAAGAATGCAGGTTTTGTCTTTACATTAAAAACCCCTATTTCCTAAAGATGTCGTATAAAAACAAGGACAGAGAAGATGGCGGAATTTCTGAGTCTTAAGACTGACACCCATAAGGACAAGATTATAGTCCTGGCTTTATGGATCCTTCTGGTCATGTTGCCAAGGCCATGGATGGGAGATTTGCGAAGTGACCCTCTTACCTATGCGAGCATAGCAAAGGATATGGTTGAGAATAACAACTGGTTTTCTCCCATGCTTGATGGACAGCCATATCTTAATAAACCACCGTTATATTTCTGGTTAGTTTCCGTTTCTTTTAAAGTCTTTGGCACAAACTTCTATGCCACAAAGATACCGTCTCTTTTCTTTGCCGTTATCAGTGTGTTTTTTCTTTACTGGATTGTCTACAGATGGTTCAAGGACCGTGATATAGCATTCTTTACAGCTTTCAGCTTTGAGACAACCCGCTGGATAGTTAGAAACTTCACAACAAATCGACCCGAAAGTCTCCTTGTTTTCTCAATACTTCTTGGATGTTATGCTTTAATTCTTATTAATGAGAAAGACAGAAAAGGCCCGTATCTCTTTGGAATTTCTTTTGCAATTGGTTTTATGACAAAGCTTTTTTTTGCTCTCTTTCTTCCTGCTATCGTCCTGATGTATGGTCTAACCACTAAAAAGATCTATGACTGGCTTAAATGGTCACACGTATACTTTGGTGCTCTATTAGGCATTATTCTCTCATCCATCTGGTTTATCTATTTTGAGACCAAACACCCTGGTTATATGAAATATCTTTTTAATCAACAAACGTTACAAAGATTTACAGGTGGTCTTGATGTAAACAAAGACCCTCTAATGTACCTGAAGGAGATGATTAAATATTATCATCCCTGGTTAATATTCTTTATAATCGGGATACCCGTGTTATTGAAAAAGCTGAAGGAAGAATATTACTGGTTTGTTTTTCTGGCTATCCTGATAATGTTTGTACCCCTTCAGCTGTCAAAAGGAAAGGCATCACGGTATTTGATAATGGTTACACCTTTTCTTTCAGTAATTGTATCCATTGGTATCCTTCGCTTCAGCAAAGTCAAGAATTTCTTTAAAGGATTTGCAGTTTATACCACATTGCCACTCTTTATTTTTTTCTGGCTCACTCCTGTACGGGTAAATCCAGAAAAATTTCATGTCATTCATCTGGCAGAGAGGATAAGCAAGGGAACAAATGTGGATTATACTAATCCCTTAGCTTTTCTGAAATCAGGAAGGGCAGTAAAGGAAGGAAAGTTACAGTTTGTGGAATGGACCCCTTTTGAAACTGAACTTGAATACCGCCTTGCCTACTACTTTTACTTATCCGACTCTTTTGAACATTGGAGTAACACGAGGTTCTTAAAATGGACTGAGGAAGGCAAAACGCCAATTCTATTGTTGACCCACCCATCTGCTTTAAAAGAGTTGCCCGATGAGACAGTTAGATGGGTTGAGATCGATGCAGATAGGTATCATGTCCTTTTGACAGGGGTCAGGAAATGAAGGCCTCTACAATTATCCGTACCTGTAACCAGACTTGCAGGAATTCTGACAACCATATTGTCTCTGGTTCCGGCTCATACGTTTCGGCAACAGTATATATGCCTGCTATATACTAAGACGCTCCTTCTTTTTTTAATACAACCCTTGTTGTTTTTATCAGTATAACAATATCCAGCCAGAGATTCCAGTTTCTTACATACCATGTGTCAAGGGATACACGGTATTTATAAGAAGTGTTGCTCCTGCCGCTTACCTGCCATAGTCCTGTTATGCCGGGCGGTACGCTATAGTAGAACTCGGCGTTTTCTTTATAGTATTTTTCAATCTCTTCCTGAACAACAGGTCTTGGTCCCACAAGGCTCATCTCTCCCTTCAATACATTGAATATCTGCGGGAGTTCATCGAGAGAGGTCTTTCTGAGAAAATTACCAAGCCCTGTTACCCTCGGATCGTTCCTGAGTTTCCAGTATTCCTTCCACTCAGCCCTTGCGACTGAGTCAGTTTCAAGGATATGCCTCAATCGTTCCTCTGCATCCTGATACATTGTCCTGAATTTATAACACATGAAAGGCCTGCCACTTCTACCTATCCTCTCCTGTTTAAATATGGCAGGCCCTTTTGATGTTATTCTTATGAGTATTGAGATAATCAGGACTGGGATTATAAGGAGCAAAAAGAGTATACCCCCGGCAGTATAGTCAAAAAGCCTTTTTGCTATGTAATTAAACGGCCTTGCAAGGTTATTCTTTATCTCGATTACAATGGTCTGCTCATTAAAGAAATGCCTCAATTCCGTACCAAGCACTGCAATCCCTGATATGTCCGGGATGTAAAGGGTATTTTCCACCTTATGCTGAATGGCGTTTATAATCCTCACAAGCCTTTCCTTGTCGAGCTCGGGCTTGGCTATCACGATGTCATGGATTACTCCCCTTTTTATGTACCTGTCTATTTTGTCTATGTATCGGTGTATTCTCACGCCGTCTATATCTCTCCGGCCGTTAGGTTCTTCATCAATAAAGCCGGCCACGTCATAGCCGAGGTTGGGTTCATTCCTGAGTGCGGCAAGGGCGAGTCTCCCTGCCTCGCCGGTGCCCAATATCAGCACCTTTCTCTTCATAAGACCAAAAGAGTACAGGAGTCTCTTTATGCTGGTTCTTATGAGGGGGAAGAGCAGAAGCGACAGCAGCGACATGGTCAAAAGCAGTATCCTTGAGAATGCTGCTCCCTGTTTTCCGATAAAAAGGATAGTAAAGATCGTGAGTGAAGCAAAAAGGGTGCACTTTGAGAGAAGCTTGGCCTCATCCCAGAAGGCAAACCTTTTTGAGTATGCACCTTCATATGCGAGTATGAAGAACCATATCGGAAAGATCCAGTAATACATGCCTATCCTGTATTCAAATGGCGGCACATTATGAAATACGAGGGGAATGATGTTTTCTCTTATAAAAGCCGAGAAATAGAAAAACACTGATAGTGTAAGAATATCAGAACTCAATAGCAGAAAAACACCTATTCTGTTCTTCATCTTGGGATTAAATACCCTGATTTTCACCAGCCCTCCGGTTAAGACGTTTAAAGTATAGTAATAAACATCTGAGTTTTATATTATGAAAAAGGGGGTGGATTCGTCAAAGACTTGAAATAATGTCACGTTCTCCATATAATTAAAAACATGCTTTCCAGACTCCTGAGCGCTACTCTTATTGGTATCGAGGCACATCCTGTTGAGGTGGAAGTGGATATTACCTCAAAAGGGCTTCCTCATTTCTCCCTGGTTGGACTTCCCGATACAGCGGTCAAGGAGAGTCGGGACCGTGTGAGGGCAGCACTGAAGAACACGGGTTTTGTCTTTCCATTGAAACAGATTACTGTGAATCTTGCACCTGCTGACCTGAAAAAAGAAGGTTCCTCCTTTGATCTCTCCATTGCACTCGGGGTCCTTGCCTCCGAAGGAGTTTTTGCCTCAGAATCCCTGAAGGGCTACATGGTGACAGGGGAGCTCTCTCTTGACGGAAGGCTCAAACCCGTAAGGGGCGCCCTGTCAATGGCCATAAAATCAAGGGATATGGGGCTTAAAGGGATTATCTTGCCGGAGGAGAATGCCCCGGAGGCTGCAGTGGTAGACGGGTTTCCAGCGTATGGAATGAGTAGTGTCACTGAGGTCATAGAATTTTTGAAGGGGGATATCTCTGTAGATCCATACTTGACAGACATTAAAGAAGTTTTGAATATAGCCTCGCAGTATGAGGAGGACTTTGCTGAGGTCAGGGGGCAGGAGCATGCAAAGAGGGCAACGGAGGTTGCTGCATCCGGAGGACATAACATTCTCATGATAGGGCCTCCCGGGTCAGGAAAGACCATGCTGGCAAAGCGCCTTCCGACCATACTTCCGGGGATGACGTTTGAAGAGGCACTCGGGGCTACCAGGATCCATAGTGTTGCCGGCACCCTTAACTCTGGACAGTCCCTGCTTGCGACCAGGCCCTTCAGGTCTCCTCACCATACCATATCAGACGTGGCCCTTATAGGCGGCGGGCAATTTCCAAGGCCTGGAGAGGTATCGCTTGCACATAACGGCATACTCTTTCTTGATGAACTGCCCGAGTTCAAGAGAAACGTACTTGAGGTCCTGAGGCAGCCACTCGAGAATGCAGAGGTGACCGTGTCAAGGGCTGCTGCCACTGTTACATATCCGGCAGGGTTTATGCTGGTTGCCGCCATGAACCCCTGTCCCTGCGGTTACATTGGGGATGCAAAGCACCAGTGTACATGCACTCCCGGGCAGATACACAGGTACAGGACAAAGGTGTCGGGCCCGTTGCTTGATCGTATAGACATCCATATAGAGGTGCCTGCAGTTCATTATAAAGATCTGTCCTCCAGCCATAAGGAAGAGAGTTCTGCAGAGATAAGGAAGAGGGTTGTAAAGGCAAGGGAGATTCAGCAGGAACGATTCAGGGAGGAGAGGATATACTGTAACGGACAGATGAAGACCAGGCATATCAAGAAATACTGTGTTGTGACGAAAGATGCACAGGATATACTGGAGGCCGCCATGCAGAGACTCGGCCTCAGTGCAAGGGCATATTCGAGGATACTGAAGGTGTCACGCAGTATTGCGGACCTTGAAGGGAGCAGTGATATCCATTCTCACCATATATCAGAGGCCATCCAGTACAGGACACTGGATAGAGGGGTATACTGAATCCCCCCAAAGTACTGAATAAAATAATATTCTGCTATATCCGTTTTGAGACGATTAATAATACCGTCTATTGATTTACCAGTTATCCGCAAAAACAAACCCTCCATTTAACCAAAAAGACCACCAAGGAGCACTTTCTTAAAAAAATTTAATCTTCTTTTACTTGACAAACCTAAAATTTGGGAATATAATACCAAATATGGACAACGTAAAGCGGATAATAGCCTCAACACTGATAAAATTACTGAGGCCACTCATGCGTGTTCTTTTAAAAAACAACATTCCATATGGTACTTTTGCTGATATTGCCAAGTGGGTTTATGTTGACGTTGCCTCAGAGGACTTTGGTGTGCCGGGCAGAAAACAGACCATATCACGTATCTCCACCATTACCGGCCTCTCCCGCAAGGAAGTTAAGAAGATGAAAGAGATTGAGGCACCATATGACCTGGGGGCTGCGGAGCGTTACAACCGGGCAGCCAGGGTGATAAGCGGATGGATTAAGGATCCCCGTTTTCTTGATGGCAGGGGAATGCCTGTTCAGCTTCCTTTTGAGGGCAATGAAAAAAGCTTTTCTCTCCTTGTCAGGGCTTACAGTGGGGATGTCCCCCCAAGGGCAATCCTTGATGAAATGCTCAGGGCCGGAGTTGTGGAGATGAACGACAGGAGAGTGAAATTATTAAACAGGGGTTATATAGTGAGAAAGGGAGAAGTGGAAAAATTCGGCATTATGGGCAGGGATGTCAGCGAGCTCATCTCCACTATACATCACAATATTGCAAGTGATCCCGAAGATGCATTTTTTCAGAGAAAGGTCTCGTATGACAATATTCCCGTTGAGATATACCCTGAGGTCAGAAGCCGCATTTCAGATATGGCGGCTGAGTTTGTCGAGTCAATGGACAGGGTGATCTCACAGTACGACAGGGATATGAATCCATCTGTTCAGGGTACAGGACGTAAAAAGTTAGGGTTAGGCGCATTTTATTTTGAAGAATAAAAACGGAGGGTTTTTCGGCATGTTAAACATTGGATTGAAATCGGGCTGGAAGAGTTTGATGGTTGTTGTCCTGGCGCTGGGGCTGCTGGGCTCATGCAGCGGTGGCAGCGGAGGTGATATTGCCGGAGGCGGAATCAGTGGAACAGGGGTTTACAACGGTGTCATCACAGGGTTCGGCAGTGTCTTTGTCAACGGGGTGGAGTTCAATACTTCCGGGGCTGCAATAACCGCCAATGATGCCGTTGTTACGGAGGCCGACCTTGATGTGGGTATGAAGGTAAGGGTCGAGGCGAGCGGGACCAGTGCCCTGAACATCGCATTTGATCCAGAGGTGATAGGGCCGGTTCAGGCTATCGATACGGTGAATGATCAGATTGTTGTCATGGGACAGACTGTGCTGTTCCAGGGAACTACGATACTCAAGGGTTTCGGCAGCATCCTCGACCTTGTTGCAGGTGATACCGTGGTCGTGAGCGGCTTCTTTGACGCTGCCGGCAATATCAGGGCTGTCTTTATAGAACTGAAGCCCCTGACTTCAGGTGAGGAGGTCAAGGGTCTGGTATCAGCCTTTGATGCCGTTTCCCGCACGTTTGCGATAAACGGACTGTTCGTTGACTACAGTGGCGTGACTGATCCGCCGCAGTTTCAGAACGGTGATTTCGTTGAAGTCAAGGGTACCCTGTCAGCAGGTACGCTTGTTGCGTCATCTGTCGAAGTGGAGGACCCTGTTGGCGCAGCGCTTCCCGGCAATGAGATGGCTGTTGAGGGGATCGTGACATCACGCACCTCTGTGAACGATTTCGAGGTTAACGGCCTGCGGGTCTATACCAATGACTCGACAGTGTATGAAAACGGCCTGCAGGGTGATGTAGCCGTCAATGTGCTGCTGGAGGTGGAGGGGACGGTTAACGATGCTGGTGTTCTCCTGGCTGAGAAGGTCGAGTTCCTCTCCCATGAGGAGACAGAAATCGGTATTGAAGGGGCCGTGGAGCAGGTGGACCCTCAGAACTCTACGGTCACTGTCTTTGGCATTGAGATTACCGTTAACAGCAGTACTATATTCAACGACGAATCGGACCGGTCCTTTTCTTTTGATGGCATCCGGGTCGACGACCTCATCGAGGTCGATGGTTTTATTGACGATGGAGGCCGGGTCGTTGCGGTAAAGGTGGAGAGGATGGATCCGTCAGAGCCGGAGTACGGTCTGAGCGGGCCAGTCGATGCCGGGTCAGAGTCTGAGTCCACGGCGTCTTTCTCGATACTCGGAGTTAGTGTCGATGTCAGCGGTTCGGGAGTCACTTTTGAGGATGAGAACGACACATCTATTTTGATAAGCGATTTTTTTGTCTTGATCGATGACTCGAAGGACCCCGGAGATATTGTTGAGGTTAGCGGTGTCTATCAGAGTGGCGTTCTTGTTGCCGATGAGGTGGAGATAGAGAGGATAAACTGACTTTGTCAGGTTACAGCAAAGAAGGATCATTTAATCGAAAGGAGGATAGAAAGATGAAACGTTTAATGGTATCAAGGTTCAGGATGGTTGTTCTGGTAACGTTTTTGTTGGCCTTTGCAGGGTTCCTTTACTCGTGCGGAGGAGGCACTGAGACTGCCACGCGGACAGCCAGTGTCTACATTACCGATGATGTTACTGATGCTTATGATCAGGTCATTGTGACCATCTACAAGGTTGAGTTTGTGAGTGCAGTGGATAGTTCGGTAGTGACGGTCTTTGCGGCTCCCCAGGGTCTCACCTATGATCTTAGCGAGTTAAGCGGTGTGCTCGACAAGCTTGGAACACTGCCTGAGGGCAGCTACAGCAGTGTCCGTATCACCGTTGGTAAGGAGTTAATACTCGTTGACAATGCAGGCGTACAGGTATCTCCTAACCCCACCTTTGCTGAGAACGCATGGACCAACTGCAGTGCAGACGGCACATGTGTTATTGACATCCCCGGGGCAGCCAATGTGGTGAGTACGGAGCGTGTGGTGATCGATTTCGACCTTAAGCAGTTCGTGTACGATCCTCTCACAAATACCGTGACGGCAAAGGTGGTGCTTGATGCCGACGGTTCCGACTACGACAACTACCAGGAGATAAAGGAAGACGACTATGAGCTTAAGGGGATTATCCAGGCCCTCACCCCCGGAGGGTTTGACCTGACCGTGTTAAAGGCAGAGGGCTTTATTCCTGACAGTAATTTAATTACCGTGTCAGCAGGGGATACTGTTCTGTTTACCTGTGATGACGATGACGAGAGGGCGATATGCAGTATTTCGGACATCTCTGATCTGCAGGTCGGCATGAAGGTCGAGATAGACGGAACGTGGAACGGTACAGAGTTCGCAGCCACAAGGGTTGAGGTGGACGGTGACGATGATATCGTTGCAGCGGTATGTGATCTGCCTGACAGGAGTGTGACTGAATTCACAGGCCTGACTGTGCAGCCCGAGCTGGAGGCTGCGTCATACACCTTTGATTCTGATGTATACTCCTTAACGGTTTTAGGTGTGACCGTTCTCCTTACACAGGAGACGAGGATTGAGTATGAAACAGCAGACACAGACCGGATTATATGTGCAGACCAGCTTCCTGTGACGGCCGGGGATATAGAGGTCGAGTATTACCAGGCACTGGACTCTTCAGGCGATTCAGTGAATGTTGCATACAAGGTTGAGTTTGAAGAAGATTAGTTGGCTGCAGTAGATTTTGCTGATATTAAACAGTACCGGGCTATCTCGCAGTGCGCTCTGCAAGGTAGTCCGGTCTTCTCTTCATTATTTAAAGAACGTCTTTCTTTTTGTCCCGCGTTTACAGTTTTTGGAGATTACTGTTTCTTATTAACTTATTAATTGTATTTGTGTTATACTGTTATACACATGGCAATGGATGATCATAAACTACGGGTATTCTGCACAGTAGCAGAGACAAAGAGTTTTTCAAAGGCATCGGAGATTATCCACCTCACCCAGCCTGCTGTAAGCCTTCAGATACAGGCACTTGAAGAGCTTTATGAGACCAAACTCTTTGACCGTTCGAGCAACACCGTTACCCTTACTCCTGCGGGAGAGGTCCTGTATAAATATGCAAAACATATCCTGGGACTTTATGCCTCGGCAGAGAAAGAGGTGGGGGATTTGACGGGTCTTGTTAAAGGGAGCATTGCCCTGGGGGCAAGTACCACAATAGGGAACTACCTGCTGCCAAAGGTTATAGCGGATTTCAGAAAGACCCGTCCAAAGATAAAAATTCATCTCCAGATCGGCAATACAAAGAGGGTTATCGAGCTCCTCAAGTCGGGGAATATAGACCTGGGACTTGTTGAGGGAGATGTTACAAAGCAAAAGATAGCAGTGGAGCGACTCATAAAGGATGAACTCTGCCTGATCGTACCCCCTCAACATACATGGTCAAAGAAGGCAGACATATCCTTTCTTGATATAACAAAGGAGCCCTTTATTTTCAGGGAAGAGGGTTCCGGTACCAGACAGGTTATCGAGAAATATTTTACCAAGCATGGCATAACTACTCAGAATATGAAGATATCCATGATCCTTGGTGGCACAGAGGCCATCAAGCATACAGTTGAAAATGGCATGGGTATCTCCATAGTCTCAAGGTGGGCTGCCCTGAAAGAGGCAAAATTCGGCACTCTGAAGATGCTCAGTTTCAAGGAAGAAAAGATGATGAGGGATTTTTCACTTGTTTCACAAAAGTATTCGGTCTTCTCTCATGCAGTAGACGAATTTCTGGAGTATCTGAAGAGTTATCCCTACGACAAGCTGCTGTCTCACGAATCTTGAGTTATCCTTTTTTGACCCTTATCTTTCCACTCCCCTTAACCACGTGACCAATTACCCTTGTAAAGATACCATCTTCCTCGAAGAGCCGGAGACATTCGTTCCCTACAGACAGAAGCAGTCCCCCAGAGGTCTGTGGATCAAACAGTAACAGCATATCTTCTTCGGTAATGTTGTCCTGAAACTCTATCCTGTCTTTAAGATATTTCATGTTGTTATATGCGCCTTCAGCAACCATGCCCCTGTCGATCATCTCTTGCACCCTGTGCATAACAGGGATATCCTTCAGTCTGAAAACAAAATCCGTATCCGTATCCCTTACCATATTAAAGGCATGTCCCAATAACCCGAATCCTGTAACGTCAGTGCATGCATGGGCTCCGGCCCGGAGAGCGCACTCTGATGCCTGGTTATTAAGTGTTAGCATCCACCTGACAGCCTCATCCATATCAGGGTCTTTCAGCTTGCCGCCCTTTAAAGACGTTGTAAGTACACCGGTGCCAAGGGGTTTGGTAATTATGAGGATATCCCCTTCTCTTGCCCCATCCTTTCTGAGTATCCTGTCAGGATCCACTGTTCCGGAAACCGAGAGTCCAAACTTCAGCTCAGTATCCTCAAAACAGTGCCCCCCCATAAGTTGCACTCCTGCCCTGTCAAGGACACTCTCTGCACCCTTCAACACCTGTTTCAGCACCTCAGTGCCGTAGTCGCAGGAAGGGAAGCCTGCTATGGCAAGGGCGGTATAAGGTATGCCTCCCATGGCATAGACGTCACTCAGGGAATTTGCCGAGCTTATGGCCCCGAAAGTATAGGGGTCGTTGACAAGAGGGGTTATAACGTCCACGGTTTCAACGAGGGCAAGCCCTTTTTTGAGCATAAAGACCCCTGCGTCGTCACCGGGAGGTATGATTACCCGCTCATCCTCCGGTGGCGTAATGCCCGAGATTATCGCTTCCAGGTCACCCGGACCCAGCTTCCCGGCTCAGCCCGCTGCTTTTACTTTCTCTGTCAGTTTCCAGTCCATAGAAGCTTTTAATTTAATATAAATTCTCATGAAAAAGCCAATCAGGAGAGTTCTTCTGCTGTTCTGTTTTTACTAAAAAGATCGGGGTTTTGATAATATACATGAGTCATGTATGTTTATCTGAATGGTGAGTATATTCAGGAATCCGAGGCACGGGTATCCGTCTTTGACCGGGGCTTCCTTTACGGAGATGGTCTTTTTGAGACCATGAGGGCTTATGAGGGGCATATATTCCGACTCAATCAACACCTGCAGAGACTTTTTAAGGGGCTTGAGGTGCTTCACATAAGGAATGCCTGGACCGACAGTGCCCTGACACCTGTGCTCTACAGGCTGCTGGAACTTAATAAACTCAAGGATGCCTATATAAGATTGACGGTCAGCAGGGGGGTGGGGGGCAGGGGCATAGAGATTGCGGGTTGTGACAGTCCCACCATAGTTATTACTGCAAAAGAGTTTATGCCCTATCCCGAGACCCTCTACAGGGATGGCGTAAGAGCGTGTATTTCTGAAGAGAGGATGAATTGCAGAAGCTCAATTGATTCTCGGGTGAAATCCCTTAATTTTCTGAATAATATACTTGTCAGGATGGAGGCGACCGGGAGAGGTGTCTTTGAGGCTATAATGCTCAACCACGAGGGGTATCTGGCCGAAGGGACTGTAAGCAATCTCTTCTTTGTTTCCAAAGGCATACTTTGCACACCATCCCTTGAGGCCGGGATATTAGATGGTATTACAAGACAGGCTGTGCTTGAGATAGTTGCAGAGAAGGGCATTGCGGTGGAAGAGGGCCTGTTTTCAATCAGGGAACTTCACCGGGCAGAAGAGGTCTTTCTTACGAATTCCCTGTTAGAGATTATGCCGATATCGGAGATTGATGGCAGGATGTATGGCAGGGGCAGGATTACAGAGGAGCTCATGAATGCCTATAAGGAGCGGGTGAATGAAGAGATATCTGCCGGATGAGATTAAGAAAGAAAAACTGTTGCGGGTTGCGGGTTGAGAAAGAAAAAAGATGTTGCGAGTTGCGGGTTGCGGGTTAAAACGACGAATAGCTTGAAACATTAACGGGTTATCTCCATTCATTTTCCACATATCGAGTGAATCTGTTTATCTTGCTGCCCAATTCATCATAATCATCAAGCAGGAATTGTATTTCTTTCTTATCAACTTCATGTGTGTCCTTAATGAAATTCAGGTGGAGTATAGTCTCGTCACATGAAGCGTGGGCATAAATCAGAAACTTAATAAAGTCTGCTTTATATCTATTTCGTCCATATCCTTCTACGATACAAGAAGTAATTCCTTTTGAAGACCTCCGTATCTGGCTCCCTTCTTCGTATAACTCATATTTTGGAAGTTTTAATGACATTTCGTGAACTTTGGTAGCCAGAGCATATGATATTCTATAAATTTCCAGGTCTTTATAATTCTTCATTATCCCTCATCTCTTTGAACCCGCAACATCTTTTCTTTCTTAACTCGCAACCCGCAACTCGCAACAGTTTTTATTCTTAACCCGCAACATCTTTTTCTTTAAACCGGTATCCTGAAATATAAAACCACTCCCAGTGCCAGGAAGATTACGGGTACTATCCAGGCTGAGACCATGGGCGGTAGCCCCCCTGCATACCCGAGCGACAGTGATAGTGTGTATATAACCCAGTAAGCAAGACTTATGAGTATGCCGGCTCCTGCGCTTACCATCCCTTTGCCTTTTCTGCTCTTTAGCGACAGGAATATACCTATCATGACCATGAAGAGGTTTGCAAGAGGGTAAGAGAGTCGTGACTGAATATCCACCTTCAGCTTTGTGTTCATGTAGCCGGCGTCTTCCAATCTTTTTTCATGTCTTATGAGCTCCATGACGCTCATCTCCGAGAGCCGGTTTTTTTCTCTCTCAATAATCTCTGTTTCTCCAACCCCTTTGAGGAGTTTTTCAGGCATATACCGGACTGTGTTCCTGTTCAGGTCAAACTCCCTGACCTCCTGGAGTCTCCAGTCCTGTCCTGACCACACGCCCTTTTCCGCCTCAATCCTCTTTGTCAGTCTCCCATCATGCAGGTAGAATACGGATATGCCGTAAAGTTCCATCTCCTGTGGCACAAACAATTTTGCCCTTACCAGAAGACCGTTTTTTGCCCTGATCCAGATGTTGCCTTCCTGATAGGAGATGTTTTTCCCCCCTTTAAGTGAATAAATTATATCGTTTGATTTCCTCAGTGATGCCGGGGCTATGAATTCCGCAATAACAAAGTCAATTGTCACCAGGAGGACGCCGGCAATTATAAAGGGTATAAAAAAACGCCTCAGGTTAATACCTGCTGCCTTTATTGCTGTGATCTCGTTTCTCCTTGATGCAGAGCTTATAACAAAGATGCTGCATAGAAGGGCTGCCATGGGCAACAGGTACCTCAGGTATTCGGGGATTTTTAAGGCCCCCAGGAGTATCAGGGTTTCGGTTGTCTGTCTGTAAGGCATTAGTTCATCAATTCTTTCAACAATGAATATTACTGAAAAGACGGCAGAGAGCATGCATGAGACGATCAGCAGCAGCACGCCGAATTCCCTGATATAAAGTCTTTGCAGCCTGTTCAATCTCTCCTCCTTTTTAAATTGATAGGAAATTAAGTTTTCATTCTTCTCTTCTGTACAGCAAAACTGCAACAGCCGTAAGCATCACAAATGGTATCCAGCAGGCAAGATGATGGAGTTTGCCTGCCCTGACGAGATTTTCAAAGTACAGCAGTGCTACGTAATAGATTGTAAAGACCAGAAGGCCGATTATGAAGCCCCCCGTCTTTCCCGTTTTTCCGGCCCTCAGCGAAAGTGCAGGGGCAAGGAATGCAAGCGCTATGATAAGGGCCGGGAAGCTTAGTCTCCTGTGGAACTCAATAAAGTAGCCTGCGCTGTTTGTCTTTTCTGTAACAGCTTTTTTGTACAGCTCCGGGAGGGTCATCTCACTTTTCTTCCTGTTTAAAATCTCCCCGCTCAGCCTGATAGTGAATTTATATTCAGCAAAGTTAATCTCTGTGCTGCTATCCCTGTTTACTATGTGGACAGTCCCGTCTAAAAGACTGAACCCTGGCTGCATCTCTTTGTCAAGTGAGAGCCTTCCCTCCCGTGCTACGATGACCCGTTCGGATTCCGGATTCCGGCTGTCCGAGATAAAGATGCCCCTGAAAGCACCATCGGTCTTCTCATTAACAAGGATTAAAAAGCCCTTAAAGGAGGTAAAGAATACACCCGGTTCAATGGACAAGGGCGCCCTTTCTCTCAACACCCTGTTGAGCTCTCCCCTGAGTGTCTTGCTGCTTAAGGGTATGAGATAAAGAGTGATAAAGACGGAGAAGGCAAGGAGTATGGCGGAGAGATAAAAAACGGGTCTTGCAATCTCCCCGAATTTCATACCTGACGATCTCAGTACAGTCAGCTCATTGTCCACCCCCAGCCTTCCGTAGGTAAGGAGCACGGAGAGGAGCAGGGCCATGGGGATGGTGAGTACCAGTATCTGGGGCTGTATCAGGATAAGCACCCAGGTCATATCAAGATATGAGGCTCCAACCCCTGACATAAGCCTGCTCAGCCTGAGGATTTTCTCCATCATCAATACCATATTAAGGCCGATAATGCAGACCATGAAGGTCAGTCCGAGTTCTCTCATTATGTATCTGTATATCACCATGGGTGGGAGTATTTTAACAGATTGCAGAACGGCAGCGCAGAAGAGTTCTTCCGCTCCATGAATTTATTGCTCTTCCTACACAGGGGTGTTGCAAGAAGAATACACCTGAGATATTGGATCCCTTTAATATTCAAGGATAAATGTGTGGCCTGCTTTTTGCATAAGCTATTCTATTTTAATTTCCTGTTTGATTTTCTATTTAATTATTTAATTGAGCTATTTCAGACATAAATGTATGCAAAAAATGCTTGACAAAACTGTCGGATAATGATATAAATTAAACCAGATAATTAACATGTCAGGGGCGTTCCTATCGTTCCTAATAGATTGAAGCAGGTTGAATTTGCGGCATGGCATATATGAAAGATACTGTAATTAATGGCGGGAAAAGGCCTGCTGATTTCAGATACAGGGAGGTGATATCGGGAGTAGAGAGGATTAGCAAACAGTCAGGGTTTAAATGTTATTAAGAAGTTAAGGAAAAGTTGAAGCATCTATAAGACCCCTGTGTTGTACAGGGCAGAAATATAATTTAATATCAGGAGGGTTGGAAAAGTGAAAAAATCTTTTATGTTTATGAGTTTCATGATTATGGCTGTTTCCATTGCACTGCTGTCCATACCCGTGAAGGCCTCTGCAGCCGACCTGCAGGTCAAGTGGTTCGGTTATTCACAGATTACGGTTGAAGGTGGTGACGGTGTAAAGAAGGACGAGAGTGATCCGAGGATAGGCGCCGACAGGGTTCGTATCGGCTACAATGCAAAGCTGGGCAATGTCTTCAGCAAGCTGCAGATTGATTTTAACAAGGCTGGTCTTAAGACTGAAGAAACTACTACAATCGCAGATCCTGACAATCCTAGTAATACACTTGACTTTACACCTGCTCTTCTTACCTCAGCCAGCAATACGAACATCCTGCCGAATATCATCAAGGATGCGGAGGTTGGTTACAAGTTCAATAATTCCGCATCTGTCAAGGTCGGAATGTTCAAAACCCCTGTGGGTATGGACTTCAATGTATCGGGTAAGAAGCTGGATATCACAAAGCGCGGTATGGAGAAGGCCCTTGTGCTTGAGCGTTCCCTTGGCATTATGGCGAGTGGCCGTAATATTGCCGGTGGATTCGGTTATGACATAGGCTACTTCAATCCGACAACCCGCAGTGCGGCAGTGAGCGGTGGTACACCCGGTGATGACAAGGCATATGCCGTGCGTGGTATGTACGATATGGGCAAGATGCTCCATGTTGAAGCATCCTACGGTAAGAGTGAGAAGGCAAATGGTAACTACTATACAGGAGAGGATTACACTGTCCTGGATGTTGGTGCCTCCTACAAGATGCAGGGAGCCACGATTAAGGCCGAATACATCGACGGCAAGAATGTAAAGGGTGTGGATGGAAAAGACCAGGCCGTATGGTATCTGCATGCAGGTTACCAGTTCACCCCAATGTATGAGACAGTGGTCAGGTATTATCAGGGAAATGACGATCTCAGTGATACCAGTCTCAGCAATACCTTCATTGGCCTGAATGTCTACCTGAATCCGGCAAAGAAGTATAACTCACGTATTCAGTTGAACTACGTGCTTGCAAGTGGGGATACTGATACATGGGCAGGTCTTGGCGGTTACAAGGATGATGCCATCCTGGCACAGTACCAGGTTGCATTTTAAGTTTTCTTAAGAGAGATTTTAATATCAAAAAGAAGGCCGGCCGGGAATTCCCGGCCGGC
>JAYWMQ010000003.1 GCA_035873375.1 Nitrospirota bacterium
ATTCCTGAAATTCAGGCAATGCCTTTGTTGACATTTTACACCCTCCCTTACAATTATCCAATATTATACGTATTACGTATTTGCTGATATTATGCCCTAAATACGAAAAACAATATTTTTTCTTTATGAAATAATCAATTAAAATAATCAATTAGAGTTGCATATGTTTCTAACGTGTGCTATAGTGTAAGGAAATTTAGGGAGAAACAAGTAGTTCGTATATTAATTGTTATACCCGAATAAAAAATTAAATAGGTACACAATATTGAGAACAGTATTAGCAACAGATTTGGGCATTTGGCCACTCTTTCAGAATATGCACAAAGTATCTGATTTCATGGTCACTTCGAGAGAAGTAAAACGGTCTTTAGCTAACTACATACTTCTTTATGATCAAATATTTATACCCACAGGTAACTTACAAATATTGCCAGTTCTCCGTATGTTATTAGGTGAGAATATATTTGACGAACTTTTAAAAAACAACATTATCGTTTTAGCACGTTACGACAAGTGGTTTTCATATGTAGGAAATGGAGGAGGATTGATTTTTTTCTCTACTAAATCGGGCGATGTAGAAAACAAACATAATCTATTTCACTCTTTTTTCTCCCCTTTAGATGAATGCATAGAAACAGCACTAATTAGCACCCACCCAAAATCAGATGCAAAAAGAAAAACAATATTAACTAACTTGTTGCTTGATAAAGTAGTTCCAGTTACAAATAATATAAAACCTTCAACATTCAAAAATGAAACCTATCGTGATATCCAAGAAAGCCCTTACCTTAGAAATTTCTTTTCATACAACAGTCGAGGTCGCCCACTATATAGGTTAAGGGGCATAAATAAAAACCAAGTAAGAACTTTCTCTCCTCATAATGATGAGGATGCGAAAAAGAGTCCTGAAATTGCTGCTGTACTTCAAGCAGCATTTGATAACTTTATCTTAGGAATAGGTTCAGACGTATGCGCTGATGAAATCACAGGTGATGAATACTCGCTCGCATTATTAAAGGCAAAAGGTCAGCGTGTTGGCATGCCTATTGAAGGTCAAAAAGCTTTTGCTCAAATCCAAGATATTTCAGGAGTCCCAGATATTGGTTTAGCTTTCGCTGATAAACTAATTACAGCAGAGCAATTACTTGATTTACGTGAATCAAAACACGCTGAGGCATTTCGTACATGGCTTGGTGAGTCTAAGCCACAAGAATCACATGATGAAATTGTTAGAAGATATGTAGAATCTTTAGGTAAGCCTAGTTTAATCGAGTCTATCCCAGCTAAAACACTTCGATTTGCGGCAACAACAGGTATAGGAAGTCTTGAGCCTGTTGCTGGTGGTATAGCAAGTGCCGTTGATAGTTTTTTGTTAAGTAAGTGGTTTCCAGTTAAGTCACCTAGGCTTTTCCTTAAACACGCTAAATCAGTTATTATTAAAAGTGATGAACAAAAATCACCTGGCCGTCCAAAATTAAGTGGAAGAGACAGAAATAGACCATGTTCGTGTGGTAGCGGTCTCAAATATAAAAAGTGTTGCGGAAAATAAGGTATAACAAGTGCATTAACATTGACCGCAAATACGCCGTTTCGCTTTGCTACACTCTGTATTTACGTCAAGTTATGCAGGCGTTCGGCAACTATAAAATGGAAAAATTAAGAATCATTCGTTTGTGTCAATAGGAGGGCTTGCATGAGCAAAAGAATAATAGATTCGCTCGATGTGCTACGACTAATTCGTGATTCTTATCAGAAGGATAATTCGCAAAAGGTAACTGATTTGCGAACCGGAGCAATAAGCATTATTGCTGAAAGAGGCGTTTATGACAAAACAGTCTATGCCCATCTGATCGGTAAAAATGTGCCTTCGAAGTTGCCAGCTGTTGTATTTAATGACTTGCTCAAAAATTGGTTGCAAAATAACTCAACAAAATTAAAAGACTGGTATTTACTTGATGCTGATCGACATGATAAAGTGCTTATTGAAGCTTTTTTTAGTCAACCTCAAGTTTTAGATACTCCCAAAGCCTCAGATATTAATGATCCTCCTGAGACTACTCGAATTGAGACAACAATATATCGAGTTTTACGTGATACAGCTCTTTCACGAGAAGTTAAGATAGCACAAAAATTTAAGTGTCAGCTATGTGCTAAAACTATTCAGTTAAGTGATGGTAGCTTTTATGCTGAGGCTCATCATGTGAAGCCTTTAGGAAGACCATACAATGGACCAGATATAAAAGACAATATTATTTGCGTATGCCCTACTTGTCATGTGCTCTTGGATTACAAAGTAATAAGACTTGATCAATCTCAAATACCCAATGTATCGTCAGCTTATATCGACTACCACAACAATGAAATTTGTGGGCAAAAATAAAAATGCCGAACAAATTGATGGATGGAATGCGAACCAGCAGGCCTCTTTTTGACTTTGAATAGTTTGAGATTTGCAAATCGTTTTTTATGCACTTTGAAGTGCTTCAGGTTCGCATCCCTCATCATGGCGTTATCAAAAATTAAAGATTGATAGAGACAGGCTGATGACCGTTCGACATTTTATTGGTTTACAGATGAGAATGGAACGTTCCAAGTGAACTTTACGGATGGAGATTACTGGGTATTTCTTGCCCTATGTGGGCTTCGCTTCGGGGTCATGGCTTGTTTCTTGCAATTTTACAACAAGACTGATAAAATCACTGCATGGCAAGACCGTTAAGAATAGAATATGAAAGGGCAGTATATCACGTAACCTCAAGAGGCAACACAGGGGAACCTGTGTTTATAGATGACGAAGACCGGGAAGAAGACATACTTGCAACAATAAAAAAAGTGAGGGACCGGTATAACTGGCTGTGTCACGGCTACTGTTGCATATTCCGAGGCAACCCGGCCACTGATTCCAACGCAAAGCGGCCACCCATTCCAAAGTATTCCGGCCACCTATTCCAAGGGAAGGTGGGCGGGGTATAGAGGGAAAAAACTCTAAGCAAAATACCGACCTCAGAAGCAGAAGCCGGCGCTGGTTATTTTCTGAAAAAAAGGTAGCCTGAGCCTTTTTAAATCGAAATGGGGAGGAACTGCTGCCCTACGGAAAACAATATTTTTTTCCTTATAAAATAATCGATTCGTAGAGTTGCATATGTTTCTAAAGTATGCTATATTGAAGGAAATTTGAGGAGGAATAAGTAGTTTGTATATTAATTGATATGTAAAAAAAGAAATGAAAATTATCCGTGCAGAAAAAGAAAACGCAGAAGAAATATTAAAATTACAAAAAAATGCCTATCACAGCGAAGCTGAAATATACAATGATTTCTCCATTCCCCCTTTGACGCAAACTCTTGAAGATATCCAGAATTAAATTAATAACCTCCTAACCTCCCTTTGCCAAAGGGAGGGTTTATCCCCCTCTTTGGCAAAGAGGGGCGAGGGGAGATTTTTAGATTGATGTCAATTCATTTATGAGACTTTTAATATATATGGAAAAAATAAAAAACATATCAATTTAATGGTCTTGAACGAGAGCCAGCGGTGACTGATTGGCTTTTGAGTGCTCTTATACATGGAAACAATATTTTGCTTTCGATTATCATACAGGCTCTCGTCAGACATCATAGCGTTAGGCGATATAAAAACTGAAGAATAGGAAAGATGATAATGTGGTTGCGGATTGGCTTGGGCATGTCAATAGGTATATCGGTGATACTGGGCATATATGTCTTTTCTGAGATAAAGAAGACATATGACAAAAAAGGAACTTATACTAACAAGCTTCTGTCTCTTTGGTTTGCTATGTGGGCCTTCCACCATATTCCATTGATTCTGGCGTCATTCTATGGCGTGTGGCCGATACTGATCGACAAAACATTTGCTATGGCAGGAGGTTTGATTTTATTTGTAATTGGAGCAATCATATTGCCAATGGGAATGATTGAGTTCCGTTCGTTGCGTAGATCCACAGGACAAGATATCTCGAAGCTTATAACCACTGGCATTTATCGGTGGAGCAGGAATCCGCAGTTTGTCGGATGGTTTTTCATGCTTTTTGGAATATCGCTTGCCGGGCGATCTGGGCTTGCATTTGCACTTACAGGCGTATTTGCCATTGTGATTTATCTGTATACTATTCTGTTAGCGGAACCTTACCTTGAGAGTTTGTATGGAGAGGAGTATCGTTTATTCAAATTGAGAACTGCAAGGTGGATTGGGATACCAAGGAATAGATAAAGTTGACATCGCCTAACAACAGCATGCAGTGGACGGCGCAGTACGCCGCCGCTGATGCTGGGTATTATCAAAAATAAAAGATTGATAGAGACAGGCTGATGACGGTCAGACATTTTGTTGGTTTGAAGATAAGAATGAAAAAGAAAAAAACAGAGCAGCAGGAGGTTAAAGGGTGGTCACTTGTTACTTGCGGTATGTAATTGATCCGTACAAAGTTGATGATTTTGAGAAGTATGCCAAAATGTGGATACCGCTCGTAAATAAGTTTGGGGGGACACATCATGGTTACTTCCTTCCATATGAGGGAGCAAATAATATTGCTTTAGCACTATTCAGTTTTCCAAGCCTATCAGATTACGAAAAATACAGAAAAAAAATAAAAAGTAATCCGGATTGTCAGGAAGCCTTTGCCCATGCTAAAAAAACAAGATGTATAATTAGTTTTGAACGAAGCTTCATGCGTCCTGTTTTCAAGTAGTGGAAAATACGGGTTATTTATTAGACTTCGAGATGAGACGTTGTGCTGATAAGTGAGGTGAATATGAGAGACCGTTTAACTTGGCAATTCAATGAATTTAAACAGGTAGGCAAGGACTACAGCACCCCGAATGAGGTTGAGATGTACGATTCAAGCCATTCTGAATTCCGGAATATTGAACAAGAAAGCATTGCTGTTCTTGACACTCTTGGAATCGGTGAAAACGACGTAATAATCGACTTCGGTTCAGGGACAGGCACTTTTGCTATCCAGGCGGCGCTTCGATGTGCCACAGTCTATGCCGTCGACGTTTCACAGGCCATGATCGACTACGCAAAAATTAAAGCTGAGAAGGCGGGTGTCTCAAATATTGTATTTTGTCACAGTGGATTTCTCGCTTTTGAATCTGATGGCCTTGCTGTAGATTTCATTACTACAACACTCGCTTTCCATCATCTACCTGACTTCTGGAAAGGAATAGCCTTAAATCGTATGTACCACATGCTTAAACCCGGAGGTCAACTTTTTATTCATGATGCAATCCTTGAGGAACATCAGGCAATTGAGAATATAGCGTCCTTGATTGAAAAACTGGCAGCAGCAGGTGGTGATTTTCTTCAACAAGACGCAGAAGGGCACTTTAGGGAAGAGTTTTCCACTTATGACTGGATTATGGACGAACTCTTATCACGAGCCGGATTCGTTATCAAGAGTAAGAGAATACAAGAAGGAGTGATTGGAACTTACTATTGCACTAAATAATTAATCAGGAATCGTTGTAATTGGATGCTTTCGCAAATGTAGTCTATGGGGTCAGGCTTGACTATTGATATTTGGCAGTGAATATCTTTTTGCCAAAATAGTTCAAACTCCTGTTTTTTCCTTCCTTCAGTAGACTATTTCCCATATCTTTTGTCAAGATTTCTTTTTTGAGGCAACGATACTGGTTCGTTTCGATTTTTTATGAGGCAATTCGAGGGCTTGACATACACCCGCTACATACACTATTGTTTAAATAACAGGGAAATCACCAATCCGAGTTTGGTGTCTTAGGCCAAACCGCCTGCAAAGGGGAGTAGCTTTATCAGTGGCTGTCGTCAATACGTCTGCCTTAGGCAGACCGGCGCTGCTGGTTAGGTAATTCTAACAAGCGAGACCTTTGTCATGATAAGTTTTTTTATTGTGGCAAGGGTCTTTTTTATTTTTGTTCATAAAGATTAAAATTGAATCGACACAGGGATTGAAAGACCTGTGATAACGAAAGGAGTTTTTATGCACTGGCAGATGGAAGCAGAAAAAGTCGCTGAGGTCCTGAAGACATCACCTCAGGGTCTTTCAAATGAAGAGGCACGTAAACGGCTCAGGGAGTATGGGCCAAACGAGCTTGTTGAGAAGAAGAAAAAAACACCCTTTGAAATGTTCCTTGATCAGTTCAAGGACTTCATGATCCTTGTACTCATTGGCGCTGCCGTTATTTCGGGGATTGTTGGTGAGGTTACCGATACCCTTGTAATTATTCTGATCGTTGTTATTAATGCTGTCATAGGGTTTGTTCAGGAGTACAGGGCAGAGAAGGCAATGGCGGCATTGAAGAAAATGGCAGCCCTGGCAGCAACTGTTGTGAGGGACGGGCAACCTGTTGATATCCCTGCATCAGAACTTGTCCCCGGTGATATTGTAATCCTTGAGGCCGGGAAGATAGTGCCGGCGGATATGCGCCTTATGGAGGTAGCACAGCTGAAGGTTGAAGAGGCGGCGCTTACAGGAGAGTCCGTGCCAGTTGAAAAGGTGGTAACGGCCCTGCATGACGAGAGCCTGTCCATTGGGGACAGGAAGAACATGGTTTATAAGGGCACTATTATTACCTACGGCCGCGGTCTTGCTATCGTTACGGCAACCGGAATGAATACGGAGCTTGGCAGGATTGCCACAATGCTTCAGGATGAAGAAGCAGTAAAAACACCACTTCAGAAGAGGCTTGCAAAGTTCGGCCGTAAGCTTGCCATGGCCGTCCTTGCAATATGTGCCGTGGTCTTTGTCGTTGGTCTCCTCAGGGGAGAGCCCGTGATGTTGATGCTGCTCACTGCCATCTCCCTTGCAGTTGCTGCAATACCTGAGGCCCTCCCTGCTGTGGTAACCATCTCCCTTGCCATCGGTGCAAAAAAGATGGTCAAACAGAATGCCCTGATAAGAAAGCTCCCGGCCGTGGAGACCCTCGGCTCAGTGACCTATATCTGCTCTGACAAGACCGGAACCCTGACACTCAACAGGATGACCGTGGAGGAGCTTTATGTTAACGGAGAGTTGCTTCGCGGTTCAGACCTGAAGGCCGATACTGATCAACTCGTTTCAGGCTCTCCCCTTCACCGTTTAATGACAGCCCTGGCATTAAGCAATGACGCCAGGAGCGGTGTTAACGGTAATATCATCGGAGATCCGACAGAGGCGGCCCTTTACTCCATAGCAAGGAAGCATGGTTTTGACAAGAATAATCTTGAAAAGCTATTCCCGAGGGTGGCTGAGCTGCCCTTTGACTCAGAGCGAAAGTGCATGACTACCTTCCACAGGATGCCTGCCGACTCCCCTTTGACATCAGGGGCTCCGGAGGCATTGACTGCAGGGGGGTATATCTCTTTTACAAAAGGCGCAATAGATGTACTGCTTGATAAATCAACCAATATCCTGACGGCCGCGGGATTGAAGGAGATAGACAGGGAAGAGTTGGAAGAGGTAAATGCGAGGATGGCAGCCGACGGACTCAGGGTCCTGGGGATTGCCTTCAGGTATTGGGAGAACCTGCCTGAAGTTCTGACCCCTTCCGATATTGAAAAGGAACTTACCATTGTCGGTCTTGTGGGCCTGATGGATCCGCCAAGGCAGGAGGCAAGGGAAGCAGTAGCTCTCTGCAAGGCGGCCGGGATAAAACCGGTAATGATTACAGGTGACCACCCGCTTACAGCGGAGACCATATCAAGGAGACTCGGCATCCTTGAAGACGACTCCGAGGCGATACTTACAGGACAGGAACTCGATGCACTCTCTCTGGAGGAGTTTGAAGAGAAGGTTGAGCATATCAGGGTCTATGCAAGGGTGGCTCCGGAGCAGAAATTAAAGATAGTAAAGGCGCTGCAGGACAAGGGCCAGTTTGTTGCCATGACAGGAGACGGGGTTAATGACGCCCCTGCCTTGAAGCGGGCTGATATCGGTATTGCGATGGGTATTACAGGAACGGATGTCTCCAAGGAGGCCGCTTCAATGATACTCATTGACGATAATTTTGCAACGATTGTAAAGGCCGTAAAGGAAGGCCGGAAGATATATGACAACATAAGGAAATTCATAAAGTACATGCTGACCACGAACTCGGCCGAGATATGGACACTCTTTCTTGCCCCTTTCCTGGGGCTTCCCATCCCCCTGCTGCCCATCCACATCCTCTGGATTAATCTTATGACCGACGGGCTGCCGGCACTTGCCCTTTCCGTTGAACCAGAGGAAGGTGATGTCATGAAGAGGCCGCCACGCCATCCCGGCGAGAGTATATTTGCCCATGGCCTCGGCATTCATGCCATCTGGGTGGGACTGCTGATGGCAGGTATTGTCCTGTCAGTGCAGGCGTGGACTATCAGGACGGAATCCGCTCACTGGCAGACCATGGTCTTTACAGTATTATGTATCTCCCAGCTCTTTCATGTGCTTGCCATAAGGTCGGAAAAAGAATCGTCATTCAAGGTAGGTCTCTTCTCAAACAAGCCCCTTCTGGGTGCGGTAATATTGAGTTTCGGCTTGCAGATGGCGGTTATTTATATCCCTTTTCTGAATCCGATATTCAGGACCGAGCCCCTGTCTGCAGGTGAGCTGGCGATTACACTTGCAGTCTCTTCTGTGGTATTCTTTGCAGTAGAGGGTGAGAAATGGGTTAAAAGAAGGTACAGGAAGTAAAGGGGTTATTGATATAAAAGCAGGTGCCTGTTAGAATTTAAATTATGGAAATAGCACTCTTAAATGACATTGTTGTTATATTTGCCTTATCCATTGCAGTGCTGTTTCTGTGCAGCAGGCTGAAGGTGCCCTCTATTGTTGGATTCATCCTGACCGGGGTATTGGCAGGGCCGCATGGGCTTGGCCTCGTGAAGTCGGTTCATGAGGTCCAGGCCCTGGCTGAAGTCGGGGTTGTTTTGCTACTTTTCGCTATAGGGATCGAATTCTCCCTGAAAAGCCTGCTGCAGATCAGGAAATCCGTCCTGCTGGGCGGTTCTCTCCAGGTTTTGCTGACCATACTGGCTGCATCCGTTATAGCGGCTCAATTCGGTCAGCCCATTGGTAAAGCGATCTTTATAGGGTTTCTTATATCCCTCAGCAGCACGGCTATTGTGCTCAAACTCATACAGGAAAGGGCGGAAGTAGACAGCCCCCACGGGCGGACATCTCTGGCCATACTGATATTCCAGGATGTCATCATTGTGCCGATGATATTGCTCACCCCGTTGCTGGCCGGAGAGTCGGGTGGTACAGGCGGGTCCCTCCTCATTCTTCTGGCCAAGGGAATCGCCATCATTGTGCTGGTGGTAGTCAGTGCCAAGTGGGTTGTGCCATGGGTGCTGTACCAGGTTGCAAGGACGCGCAGCCATGAACTCTTCCTGTTGAGCGTTTTTTTAATATGCCTTGCTGTTGCGTGGATGACTTCAAGTGCAGGGCTCTCCCTTGCCCTGGGTGCCTTTTTGGCAGGTCTGGTTATATCCGAATCTGAGTACGGTCATCAGGCGCTTGGTAATATCTCGCCCTTTCGGGATGTCTTTACAAGCTTCTTTTTTGTCTCGATAGGGATGTTGTTTGACGGGGGATTCCTTTTTGAGCATCCTGTCCTCATTCTCCTGATTACTGTGGCCGTCATGATAGTAAAAGCTGCATTGGCAGGCTTTTCAGCAACTCTGCTCGGGTTTCCTGTACGTACTGCAATCCTGGTCGGATTTGCACTCAGCCAGGTGGGAGAGTTTTCTTTTATCTTGTCTAAAACCGGTCTTGAACATGGATTGCTTGAGGGGAATGTTTATCAGATGTTTCTGTCTGTATCTGTTCTCACCATGGCTGCAACACCATTTGTGATGGCCTTTGCGCCGCGGGTGGCGGATTTTGTTTCCCGGCTGCCTTTACCTGTACGGTTGAAGAACGGTCTGCATCCGGTGCAGGTAATAAAGGTTGAAAGCAAAAAAGACCACCTTGTTATCATAGGCTTCGGTGTTAACGGCAGGAATCTGGCACGCGCCGCCAGGGTGGGAAGTATCCCCTATGTTGTCATCGAGATGAATCCCGAGGTAGTAAGGAATGAAAGGGCAAAGGGTGAGCCGATTTATTATGGAGATGCAACACAGGAGGCCGTGCTCCAGCATGCAGATATCAAGAATGCGAGGATTGTTGTAGTGGCCATATCCGACCCGGCTGCAACCCGCAGGATTACCGAACTTGTCCGGAGGCTTAATCCGAACGTTCATCTTATCGTACGGACCCGTTATCTTCAGGAAATGAAGCCCCTCTATGAATTAGGAGCCAATGAGGTTGTTCCCGAGGAGTTTGAGACCTCGGTGGAGATATTTTCCCGGGTTCTGGGAAAATATCTTGTCCCAAGAGACGAGATCGAGCGGTTCATTGCCGAGGTACGTTCAGACGGTTATGAGATGCTCCGGAGCCTTTCCGGAAAGCACGTATCTTTTCCCGATCTGAAGCTTCACCTTCCCGGCGTTGAAGTGAGTGCTTTACGGGTTAAAGAAAAGTCTCCACTGGTTGGTAAAACACTGGCCCAAGCCGATCTGAGGAAAAAACATGGTGTTACTGTAGTGGCAATACGCAGGGATTCACAGATATTGTCCAATCCGGATGGAGACTCGCAGATTCGTGCCGGAGATGTACTCCTCATCCTTGGTTCACCGGAGAAGATTGCCGCTGTCTCCGGCTTGTTCTATCCCTGAGGTAAAAAAAACACGGGATAGCCGGGGAAGTACACGAGCTCCCGGGTACACACAGCTAATTTTACCAGCTTGAATCGAAGGAAAATTCGAAGACTATATTATCTGTATTATTTCCTGAAATATGCCCGGAATCCCTTACCTTTTCGTATCCGCCTTTTAGAGACAGATCCACTCTCTCTGAAACCTTCTGTCTCAAGGCAAGGACAAACTCCTGACTCACCTCGGGATTCTTTCCGGATATGCCCTTTCTCTCCCGGTCATAGTAAAATGAATACTTTGTACTCCCTGTCCCGTAAAGGGATGTGCCTACAAAAAGGTCTTCTGCATCACTGCCCATATGATGGCCGATGAGCCTTCCCTTGTATGTATAGCCGCTTCTGTAAGTATTATGGTGGTAGAGTATTTTCTGGGTTTGTGCATATTCTCCCCTCAGATCAATTGTATCAAGATTAAATATCCTCGGCAGGTATATACCGGCAAGATATCCTCCTTTAATCGTTATGTTCCTTGATATGTCCTCAGCCGCTATCTCTCCATACAGTTGTAATGGCTGCCATTTAAAGGGGAGGGTTATTTTTATATCAGCCCCAACGTGCTGGTCATTTGGTACATCGGGGCCGTCATTCGGTATATCGTATCCGTTCACGAATGTCATTGTCTTATACCAGTTGTTAAAGTCTTCATCTTCGCCCCTTCCACCTAAAAAAAACGTCCTCTGAACCCCTAACTCAAAATATGAGACAGGCTTGAGATTAAAACGGAGTCCCCAGAAATAAGGTTCCGGAAAGGCTCTGTCGGACTCAAGCTTTGTCAAAAAGGTGGTAAATTTAAAAGGACCGATGTATTTAAATATCCACGGCAGGAGTAGGGGGTGCGGATTGGAGAGTTTTATCATTGTCATTGGCTCTGGATTGTTTGAAAAAAGCATGGCTCCATGATTCCCGGGCCCCCACCACTGTGAATCCTTGCCAATCTCAAGCTCCAATCCCAGAAAATCGAGGGTGCCGTAAATTCTCTTCATTGTCAGGTCTGTCTCGTCATCAGAGTTCCTGACCTCGGGATTTATATAGAAAGAAAAGCCCCCGACTTCAACATCCGAGGAAAATCCGAATCTGAAATTGGAGCCTTTTTTGTAGAGGTCACCATCGTTGTTGTAGTTAAGAACTTTTGAGGTGTTGCTGGAATATACATATTTACCATACAGGGTATCCAGGGGTTTAATGGATCGTGCACCCTCTATCTGTGCTCTGAACTTTTCTTTGAGGAATTCTATAATTTGCCGGATATGGGGACTTCTGCCTTCGGAATTCCTTTCTGCCTCGAGTATTAGCCTTGCCACCTCTTTACGGCTTAACGGTTTTGTTGTCATAATTCCGCTCCGTATCAGGCCTTCTGCCTCAAGGCGTAACAGCAGGTCATATGTTATGTTCTCAACTACAACATTGGTGGAGGCAACTGTATCGGGGGCAAATAACAAGAGGCTTATGACTATTAACAGAAAACCAAGACGCCGCAATTGGAACTCCGGTATATACAGTGAATTGAAGAGAGCATTCTGTAAACTGGACCAGACGCTCTTTTATCTCTGGGTTCAGGGCCAACTTATCTTTAGTATAATAGCTTATTTGCCTGTAAAAGACAAGATTCCGGCGAGGAGATCGTGACCGTCAAAAGGTTGCTTTGTAAAAGCTGAGTGGAGATAACCAGACCTGAAGAGAGACCGGGGACTGAATTCCCGGCCTGTCCTGGATATGGTTCGGCAATTCCGCTGCTTATTATACTGTTGACAAGACGTTCAATCTGTGCTAAAAAGAGAGTATGTGGGAATATTCTGAAAAGGTAAAAGAGCTCTTCCTTCATCCAAAGAATGTCGGAGAGATAGAAAATCCCGACGCTGTCGGTGAGGTCGGCAGCATAATATGCGGGGATGCCCTCAAGCTGACCCTCCGGATTGATAAAGAGACCGACAGGATCATTGATGCAAAATTCCAGACCTTTGGCTGTGCCTCTGCCATTGCCAGCTCTTCCGTGCTTACGGAGCTCATAAAAGGCAAGACCCTTGATGAGGCCCTTAAGCTGACCAACAAGGACATAGCAGAGGCCCTCGGCGGCCTGCCAAGGGAGAAGATGCACTGCTCTGTTATGGGCAGGGAGGCCCTTGAGGCTGCAATCGCCAACTACAGGGGTGAGAAGAAACCCGCGGAGACAAAAGAGAGGATTGTTTGCAACTGCTTTCAGGTCTCTGAGGAGAAGATACGGAGGGTTGCCATTGAAAACCATCTCACCACCGTTGAAGAGATAACCAACTATACAAAGGCAGGCGGTGATTGCGGCTCCTGTATTCCGGAGATAGAGGCGATCCTCAAGGATATATGGTCTGCAAGGGGTGCGCCTGAAAGGCCGAAGAAGCCAAAGAAACTGACCAACCTCCAGAAGATAGCCCTCATACAGGATGTTATCGAAAAAGAGATAAGGCCGCGACTTCAGGCAGACGGGGGAGATATCGAACTGATAGATGTTGATGGCAACAGGGTAATTGTGGGCCTGAGGGCGATGTGTGCCGAATGCCCCATGGGTGGAGTCACAATACAAGGTATTCAGGAGAAATTAAGGGAGCTTGTCAGTGAGGATATCGTTGTGGAGGCACAATGAGTGTAATCTATCTTGACAACAATGCAACTACCGCCATAGCCCCCGAGGTCCTGGAAGAGATGTCCCCGTACCTCAGGGATCTATATGGAAACCCTTCGAGCATGCATACATTCGGCGGGCAGGTCCGCAGAAAGATTGAAGAGGCAAGGGCGAGGGTGGCGGCCCTGATCGGTGCTGAGGCAGATGAGATCGTCTTTACAAGCTGCGGTACGGAGAGCGACAACACTGCTGTAATGAGCGCTGTCGAGACATATCCCTACAGAAGACATGTAATCACAACAAGGGTGGAGCACCCGGCAGTACTGAATTTCGCAAAACACCTGGCAAGAAAGGGTTTCCGCGTTACGTTCCTTCCTGTAGACAAATTCGGACGACTCGATATGGAGGCATTTTCCGGGGCACTTGACGATGATACCGCGATTGTCTCGATAATGTATGCAAATAACGAGACAGGTGTTATATTCCCGATACCCCGGTTAGGGGAGCTGTTGCGGGAAAGGAAGATACTCTTTCACACAGATGCTGTCCAGGCAGTGGGGAAGGTCCCCATAAATGTAAGAGAGCTTCCGGTTGACATGCTTTCGCTCTCCGGCCATAAGCTGCATGCCCCGAAAGGGGTGGGTGCGCTTTATGTGAGAAAGGGCACCAGGTTTTATCCTTATATAATCGGCGGGCATCAGGAGCGCGGAAGGAGGGCCGGGACAGAGAATGTGGCCTCCATAATCGGGCTTGGCAGGGCTTGTGAGCTTGCAATGGAGACTCTCGATAAAGAGGCAGAGTATCTGGGCAGGCTGAGGGATAAACTCGAAAGGTCCCTGCTTGAGCGTTGTCCTGATGCCCTGGTCAATGGGGACACTGAACACCGTCTGCCGAATACAACGAATATCAGCTTTCAGTATGTTGAGGGCGAGGCCATCCTGCTGAGGCTCAACGAATACGGCATATGTGCCTCCTCCGGGTCTGCATGTACCTCCGGCTCCCTGCAGCCAAGCCATGTGCTGCGGGCAATGGGTGTGCCTTTTACTGCAATACACGGCTCCGTAAGATTCTCACTGAGCCGTTACAACACAGAGGCTGAAATTGATAGGGTCATCGAGACAGTGCCGTCTGTCATAAAAGAACTGAGGGCTCTTTCGCCGTACGGCAGAGAAGGACTTATAATAAATGCTTCTTCAGGAGGGCTTCATGGCAAAGGTTAAGCTATTCTGGGATCCAAAAGGGCTTGAACTTGACTCCCTTGGCAAAAAGAAACTTCTCAGAATCACAGACGGGGATACCCCCTATATTTCAATGTCCATTCGCATGCTCAGTATCGATACCCCTGAAGTCCACTTCCCGGGAAACCAGAGCCCGTCAAAACATGATGCAAAGTTTCAGGAACTTGCAGACTGGCTACAGGCAGGCAAGGCGCCTGCAGAGCCCGGCCTGGCCTCTTTTCTTTACCCAAAACTTGTTACAGGAAGTGCGGGTACCCTGCAGAAGGAGCAGGGTGTGAAGGCCACAGAGGAATTTCAGAGACTCCTTGACCTGAAACTTGTCAGGCCTAACGGAAAAAAACGGCGACTGTTTCTCAGGGCGGCAGACGAGTACTTCGACGGCTACGGCCGCCTGCTTGCCTACATAGCTCCCTCTTACAGCAGGGATGAGCTAAGCACAATGTCGGACAGGGACCGGGCAACTTTTAACCTCCTGATGATTGAATCCGGATGGGCTGCATCATTTCCGATTTATCCGAGCCTGCCAAAGTACAGGGACCTGTTACTGTTGCAGTCAGTGGCTGAGGATGCCTATAAAAACGGAAAGGGTGCCTGGTCGGATCCCGGGACATTAACAGGCTATGAATTCAGGATGTGTTACAGACTCTGGGAGGTGACCGGCAAGCTGGTAAAGGGAAAACGCTTCACTCCCCGTGAAAAATACGGATGGGTACATCGGTATTGCATCGATATGACGACGCTCGAGATCTACGAGCCGCAACAGTATTACAAGGTCAAGCCATACAATCGCATCTTTATCTGGCCAAAGGATGTCAACGAGGCGGTGGGCAGACTGAATCTTGTGCCGGCAGGATAGCAAGGGGATTTTTTGGCGTCCCCAACGGGATTCGAACCCGTGTTACCGCCTTGAAAGGGCGATGTCCTAGGCCAGGCTAGACGATGGGGACTTTAAATTCAATTAATAACTGCTGATTATTGTGGTGAGCCGCCCGGGGTTCGAACCCGGCACACCCGCCTTAAAAGGGCGGTGCTCTTCCGACTGAGCTAGCGGCCCTGACCTAAAGTCTTATAGAATACTAAGAATTAAACTATTCTGTCAATCCGCCGTTTTTTTCTGTCCCGTCTTTTTCAGTCATGAACCAGGGTTTTCCGGCTACTACCATAAAGAGATAAAAATGTTATAATTACCTGTAAAACTCTAAATGACAGGACATATGTGATTTAAATGCGAAGTGAACTGAGGCGAAACAGGAACCGGAGGGTGATGAGCGAGATAAATGTCACGCCCTTTGTGGATGTGATGCTTGTCCTTTTGATTATCTTTATGGTGACGGCTCCGCTTATGAAGCAGGGGCTTGATGTGGACCTCCCAAAGGCCGGGGGTAAGGCGCTGCCGGTCCAGGAAAGGATAACGGTTACGGTCAAGAAAGACGGCAAGCTTTATTTAAATAACAAGGCGGTCTCAATCCAGGAGATGAGTAGAAGGCTGAAGGCCATCAGCAAGCTGAACCCGACCCTCTATCTCAAGGCAGACAGGCGTGTTTCCTATGGCAAGGTTATGAAGGTGATGGCCAAGATAAAGGATGCCGGGATTGAAAAAGTCGGCTTGATAACAGAGCCGTGGGCAAGGGTCAGATGAGAGAGCCTTCCCTGAAAGAGACGGCTGTCCTGTCACTCATCCTGCATGCCCTTGTCTTCTTTACAGCCTTGCTGTTAATAAAAAAGACTTCACTTGTTACCCTTCCCTCCCCGTATATGGTCAGGCTTGTAAGCCCTGCAAAGGTCACGGTCACCAAGGTCAGGACCGCAAAAAAGGTGAAGGCAAAGAAAAAACCAGCGGCAAAGGTTGAGACTGCCAGGAAGAGCCGGCCTGCCAAGGTGGCGAAGAAGAAGGCAGTGCCAGTAAAGAAAGCGCCTCCGCCTTCTGATGGCGTGACACTCGAGGAGAGGATTGCCGCCATAAGGGCAAAGAAACGGATAAGGACGGTTGTTGCACTCAGAAAAACCGTGCTGTCAGTCAAAAAAGAACAGAAGCCAAAGGAAGTTCAACCGCCTGCAGGGCAGGAGGCAACCACATCCGAGAATACTCCCGGAGGTGGAGAGTCTTTAATCGCAGGGTACTATGCGCTTGTTCAGGAGAGGGTCTGGAGTGAGTGGGTCTTCCCGGAGTTCAGGACAGGGCAGGGGCTTGAGGCAGTGGTTAACATAAAGATTTACAGGAATGGCAGGGTGAAGATACAGGGTATAAAGAAGTCATCAGGAAATACCCTTTTTGACCGCTCTGTGCTGAGGGCCATCTCAAAGGCCTCGCCTCTTCCACCGCCTCCCTATGAGCTGGAAATTGCGGTCAGGTTTACCCCATGAATGAAGTAAAGAGCAGACGGTATGCGGTATACAGCAGGCTGATACTCATTATGCTTGCCGCCTTCTGCCTTCTGCCTGTTTTTATGCATACCCCTGCAGAGGCAAGGGTCTATATCGACATCACCTCACCGGGTTTCAGGCAGATTCCTATTGCAATTTACAGGCTTTCAGGGGCTCCGGCAGGTGGTGAGATTTCAGGCATTATAAAGGACGACCTGCAGTTCTCCGGAGTGTTTTCATATGTTGACAGGGCTGCATACATAGAGACTTCCCTGCCCGTCTTTGACCCGCAGAACTGGTCTCCCCTTGGTGTTGAAATCGTGGTTAAGGGCTCTGTGACCATGGACGGCGATCAGGTATCGGCAACGATCTATCTTTATGATGTGGTTGAGGGAAAGAGGGTTTTTCAGAAAGAGTACAGGGCCGTAAAAAGGCATCTCAGGCCACTTGCTCATACGATCTCAAATGATATTTATAAGGCTGTAACAGGTGAGGACGGGGTTTTTAGGTCAAAAATCGCCTTTATAGGACAAAAGGGCGGGAAGAAAAGCATTTACATTGCGGACTGGGATGGCAGGAGGTTAAAGAATACAGGTGTCGGTGGCGACCTGATACTTGCGCCTCACTGGTCCAGCGATGGCAAGAGGCTCATATATTCTGCTGCAAGGGGCAGACAATGGTTTATTTTCCTCCTGGACTTTAATGAGAAGAAGGAGAGGCTCCTGGTGCGCTCTGCAGGGACCAATATCGCCGGTGATTTTTTGCCGGAGGGCAGTGGTTTTCTCTTCTCTTCATCAAAGGCCGGGACACCGGATATTTACCTGTTTGACCTCAAGACCTCAAAGCAAAAGAGGTTGACACGGTGGAGGGGCATAGAGGTCTCACCCTCTGTTTCTCCTGACGGAAGGCAGGTTGCCTTTGTTTCCGACCATGGAGGGTCTCCCCAGGTTTATATTATGAAGATTGACGGAAGTGACGTAAGAAGGGTTACCTTCAGCGGCAATTATAACACCTCGCCCGTATGGTCGCCAAGGGGGGACAGGATTGCCTACAGCGGCCGTATTTATGGAAAAAACCAGATATTTATTGTCTCCCCCGATGGTGCAGACCCCCTGCAGCTTACAGACAGGGGCAATAACGAGGAACCGTCATTTTCTCCTGACGGCAGGTATATCACCTTTACCTCTGACCGTGACGGCATGAAGGGGGTATATATAATGAGGGCAAATGGAGAGGCACAGAAGAGGATAACAGCTAAAGACATGAGGGCCTTTGGCCCGAGATGGTCGCCCAAAAAAATCTTTTAGGAGGATGATTATGAGGAGGTTTTTGTTTTTGTTGTTGGTTGTTGGTCTGACTTTTTCCTGTGCGCAGAGAAAGGTTACCACATCAGAGCCGGGAAAGGTGATTCCTTCAGAGGAAGTAAAGGCAGAGCAGCCCCAGGAGGAGACGCCCGCCATTGTGGGGGAGCAGGATATCTCAAATATCGAGACCACGGAAATCAAGGAAGCCCCTGTGGCGATGAAGGTCTCTGAAGAAGAGAAGAAGAATGTTTTGAGGGATATATACTTTGACTTTGACAGGTATGACGTTAAAGCTGAGGACAAGCCGGTCCTTCGTGCAGTTGCCGACTGGATGCTTGAAAACCCTGATGTAAAATTGGTGATAGAAGGTCATTGCGATGAGAGGGGTACAAGTGAGTACAACCTCGGACTTGGCGACAGAAGGGCAAAGTCAACAAAGGACTACCTTATAACCCTTGGTGTTGCAGCAGACAGGCTGCAGACCGTCAGTTACGGCGAGGAGAAGCCGCTCTGTACTGAAAGCACTGAGGAGTGCTGGGCAAAGAACAGAAGGGCACACTTTGTAGTATTACAACAGGAGGCAGGTAAATGAGCAGGGGGCTTCGTGCAGGGGGGAGGTTGATCAACCGGCTCTGCCCGGCCTTGCGCAGTGCTGCCATCCTCAAGCTCTGCGGGGTGGTTCTTCTCTTGTCCGGATGTATAACCGGCGGTAATTTTGAATCTCTCCGCAGTGATGTTAATCAGCTGAAACGCGAGGTCTATGCCCAGAAACGGGAGGTTACAGGGCTCAAGGAGGGGCTCGGCAGTCTTGAGGGGAAGACCGCAAAGGTAGTAACCAAGGAGACCCTTGAGGCCATAAGAAACAGTCAGGAGATGATTTACGATCAACTAACCGGGTTGAACAGGGATATACAGCTTCTGCAGGGCAAGTTTGACGAGAAGAACTATGCTGTGGAAAAGGCCCTGTCAGAGAACAAGGCCGAGATGACGGAGCTGAAGTCCAGGGTCGAGGAGATGGCAGGAGAGGTTAAGCAGCTGATGGCAAGGGTGCAGGTGCTGGAGCAGAAGTTTGATGCCCTGTCAAAGGGGCCGCTTGTTGAGAAGAAAGCAGAGAAGAAAAAAGCACCTGTTGTTACTGAAGAAGGTATTTACCAGCAGGCCTTAAAGACATTCCGTGACGGGAAATACAAGGAAGCAAGAAAAGAGTTTGAGTCCTTCCTCAGGAGATACCCTGACTCGGATCTATCGGATAATGCGCAGTTCTGGATTGCCGAGTCGTATTACAAGGATGGACTTTACGAGGATGCAATCCTTGCCTATGAAACCCTGATAAGGAAGTTCCCGAAGAGTGATAAAGTCCCAGGGGCAATGCTGAAGCAGGCGTATTCATTCCTGGAGTTGGGAGACAAAAATACTACAAAGGTTATCCTCTCGACTCTGAAGGAGAGGTTTCCGAAGTCAAAAGAGGCAGAGCTTGCTGATAAAAAACTGCAGGCACTCGGCAAGAATGCTCAACAGAAGAAGACCCCCTGAGGGGCAGGAAATGAGCTTATCGGATCGGTATCACAGGGTTATCGACTATATGAGGGTTTCCGTTACCGACAGGTGTAACCTCAGGTGTCTCTACTGTATGCCCGGTGATAGCGACCCTGTAGTCTATAAGGAGATACTCTCCTACGAGGAGATAGCAAGGATTATCTCTGTTGCGGCCGGATTGGGGGTAAAAAAGATTCGGCTTACAGGTGGTGAGCCCCTTGCCAGAAAGAATATTCAGTATCTGATTAAAAGGCTTGCCGAGATGGAGGGTATTGAGGATATAAGCCTTACCACAAACGGGCTCCTCCTGAAGAGGTATGCAGCGGAGCTTAAAGAAGCAGGCCTGAACAGGGTGAATGTCAGTCTTGATTCCATACGGCCGGAACGTTTCAGGGAAATTACCGGCGGCGGGTCTCTGGAGCAGGTACTTGGGGGAATAGAGAGTGCCCATGCAGCAGGGCTCAGGCCTGTAAAGATAAATGTTGTAGTCATAAGGGGAGTAAATGACGATGAAGTTGAGGACTTTGCCCGCCTTACATTAACCACGCCATACCACATCAGGTTCATTGAGTTTATGCCTGGTTCAGACAATCTGTGGACCAGGGACAAGTGTATCCCGGTTGAGGAGATTAGAGAGAGGATAGAGGCCATAGCGCCTGTTGTTGCTGTGAAGGAGAGGAGGCATGGACCGGCAAGGTACTTCAGGTTTGCAGGTGCAGAGGGAGTAATCGGTTTTATAAGTGCGGTTTCACACCATTTTTGTTCAGACTGTAACCGCCTGAGACTTACTGCCGACGGGAAGATAAGACCCTGCCTCTTTTCCGGGAGCACAATAGACCTCAAAAGCGCCATCACCATGGGGGCCTCGGATAAAGAGATAGAAAGGCTTTTGAGGCTTTCGGTTGCTGTCAAGCCGGAGGGGCATAAGATAAATCAGGGAGTCTGCGGGGATTTCATCCGGTCAATGTCAAAGATAGGGGGGTAGCCGGGGCTGATGTGGCAGTTACTGAGGAAAGAACTTCTCCATATGCTCCGTGACCGGGGGCTTGTCATCTTCATCCTCTACGCCTTCACCCTCGATATATACATGGCTGCCAAGGGCTTTAATCTTATCCCTGAAATGATCTCCATAAGCGTATATAATGAGGATAATTCACCCCAAAGCCGTGAGCTGACAGACAGGATCAAGCCGCCCGCCTTCCGCCCGCCCCGCATGATTAACAGCCGCCAGGAGATAGACAGGCTTTTAAATGCATCCGAGACCGTGCTTGTCCTTGTCATCCCCCAGGGATTTCAGAGAGACCTGTACAGGGGCGGGGCATCTGTGCAGGTTCTGGTTGACGGCACACAGAGCACGGCTGCATATCTGAGTTCAGCCTATATCGGCAGTATTATAGAGCGGTATTCAGCAGAGTTGTTGAGGGAGAGGCAAAGGCTGAGAAATATAACGGGATTGCCGTATGTTGATATAAAGAGCAGGATCTACTTTAATCCCGGCGCACGGGACGACATCTTTGAGGGCCTCAATGAATTCTTTATGGTCGTCACGCTGATCGGGATGATACTGCCTGCAGCAATACTTATCAGGGAGCTGGAGTACGGAACAATCGAGCAGATACTGATTTCACCTTTCAGCATAAAGAAGCTCCTGCTTATAAAGATAATAGCATCATCTGCCTTCCTGCTTACAATGATAGGATTGAGTTATGAATTTGTGCTCAGGCTGTGGCTCGGGTTTCCCCTGCGGGGTACGGTTTACGGCTTTCTCCTTATAAGCATGCTCTACGGGATTGCCACCACCGGACTCTCCTTTATAATCGCCTCAATCGCCAGGAGGTTCAGCCAGATAGGGATGCTGACCATCGTATTTTTTGCCCCGATGCTCCTGCTCTCAGGCGGATGGGTGCCGCCGGAGGCCCTTCCGGAGTGGCTGAGGTCCCTGACCTTTATCTCTCCCCTCAAGTATTACATGGAGCTGGGGATCGGCCTTCTGATCAGGGGCGCTGATCTGGAGATGCTCCTCCCAAACATACTGAAACTCTCGGCACTGGCGGCAATCCTGATGGGGACAGGCTACAGTCTGTATAACAGGAGAATATCAAGAGGGGAATATTGAGATGCCCTTGATTTGTCACCCTGAACTTGATTCAGGGTCTCATATATCGTTCTTTTCTGTTTGTACGACAAAAAATTAACCAGCAAAAAACTCTGTATATTCTTATCCAACAGCGTATACATGTTGATGGATTGCGTGGTTTACTGAAATATTCAGGATTTGAAAAGAGGACTCGTGGTAGCCATTATATCTTCACGAAAGATGGCATTGAAGAGATTCTTAATTTACAACCTAAAGGTGCTAAAGCCAAGCCGTATCAGGTAAAACAAGTTCACAGTCAGGCCCATAAGCCCTGTTTTACGAGCTTATGGGCCTGACTGTGAATATTTAACAGTTAAGATGTTCTCTTCTAAATACGATAATCAATAAATTTTTCTTTATGGCAATTCTGCGCTTGAAACATATCGTGACAGTGTAAGAGCTGAAGAGAAAAGGATAGTATGCCTCCCGATGCTTCTCATCACGAATAATCCTAATTGTCAGATTACCCCTACCGCAGTGATGTGATATGTTACTCTGTAAAGCCATCCATCTATATCACGAATAGCAAGCCCAAACTTTAGGTAAACCTGATGGTTTAAATTATACCAGTTGCACCAATCAACAGCCCATCCTGCATCGACAGCGTGATGATCGTTTCCAATAGCTGCCAGGGAGACAATTGAGGCAACATCATCAAGGCGATTCCAGACCGGACCACGCACCATCTCACCAGTTACATGTCTCCATGAGCCGCCAGAACCTTTCAAGTGGAAACCTGCATAACCAGACAAAACTACAAGATCCCGTCCGTCCCCGGTTTTTGTTCTTAACTCTTGTGGGGATGCATACCATATTGGCCACATAAAAACCTCCTCTTGTTTAAACTTGAAAGTTTGACACCCATTCCAAGAAGTCACGCCTGAAAACCTATCGGCGGACCTCCTTTTTCATAAACGACTTCGCTCCACGATTTCTCCTCTGGAATATCTGGGATGTCACCAACTTCTGTTGGCTGAATCATCGTCCTTTCCTCTCCTCGTGCCATCTCAACTCCTGTGCTAACGCCCTCAGGACCGATCTCTGGAATTTCCGGAATACGTATACCTGTGCTTACCGGTATTACTTCTTCATAAGTTACATCCTCCTCACTTGAGGGTGCCACTGCTTCTGGTCCAGGACCCCCTAATTTCTCCGTTGTTTCCTCCGGCGTGGAAGGTGTCTGAGGTCTTTCCGACATAGAATCTTCCCTCCTTTCAATAATAAGAATTTACTTCAATGCAATTCATATTGCACTTCAACGTATCTCTCGGGTAAACATAAGAGTATGCTACTCCTACTGTTACATTAACGAAAAGGTAAGTAAAGGTATTATTCACATTGCAGAGAATCAGAGCGTTACCAACTAAATTTGATTTAAAATAATTGCTTCCTACAAAAAAACCGGCTCAAGGCTGTTTAGGTAACGGAAACGACATGGTTCAGGCCTGTGCATTTGACATTCATGTCGTAATTTTGTGCCCAGGAGAAAACCTCTATTACTTATGTCAAGATGTATCCCTGTTTCTCTGTTGTCATTCAGCTATTTGGATTTGTTATAATTTCATATACACCAGTTGGATGTATTGAGCGAGAACCGGAAACAAGAGTATATGCAGGGATTCCCTGACGCCCACACACAAGCTGAAACATTAGATGAACTACAGGAAATGGACAATGAAGACATGAAGACTACCCTGAAACATAGGGATGCAAACGTTGTTGTTGAAGAACTTGCATCTGGTAAAAAGAAAATCCATGTAGAGATTCCAAGCGGCGATTTATTTATGACCACAAAGACTTGTGAGACATCTTATCCCTTAGATTTGATTGATAAAATCCTGAGCGTGAAAGGACCTGCTTATTTATGTGATGAGATTTTGCGAGACGAATCACCAGATTATGTTCAGAAGAGTTTAAAATATGATCTGTTGAGTTATCTGCATGATAATGAATTCAAAAACAAAAGACTACTTGATTTCGGTTGTGGTAGTGGAGCATCTACAATGATACTTGCGAGAATGTTCCCACACACTGAGATAGTTGGGATAGAACTTGAAGAAAAACTACTATCTATTGCGAAACTCAGAGCTAATCATTATGGTTATAACAACATAGAACTGCTAATCTCTTCAAATCCCGATCAATTACCTCCCGATACAGGTTATTTTGATTATATTATATTAAGTGCCGTATACGAGCATCTTCTTCCAAATGAACGTGCAATGCTGTTACCGAAACTTTGGAGCATACTAAAAACCGGTGGAATTCTTTTCTTAAACCAAACTCCTTATAGATATTTTCCTGTTGAAACACATACCACCAGTGGTTTGCCGTTTATTAACTATTTACCAGACAGAGCTGCCCTCTTTTGTACTCGACACTTTTCCAAAAGGAAGTTGAAAAACAATAGCTGGCAAGAACTGTTAAGAAAAGGTATACGAGGCGGAAGTATCAAGGAGATATCCAAAATTCTAAGCCGTTGTTCTCAAAAGCCGCTTCCCTTAAATCCTTATAGATTTGGAATAAAAGACAGAATTGATCTTTGGTATATCAAATCCGGGAAGACCGGATTTTCAGTAATTAAAAAATCATTCCTGTTCTTAACCAAGTCTCTGAATAGCGTAACGGGAATAAGTATATTACCCAGTTTATCTTTAGCGATTAAAAAAAGTGATCGGTAACTTGAGGTTAAACAAGGTTCAATAATGACAAAAAATGTCATAACAAAAATGGGGTCAGACTTGACTACTGACATTAACAGATGCGGGTCTTAAAAAATCTTTTTGAAAGAAACAGGAATTGGGCAGAAAAAGTAAAAAAGTCTGACCCTGATTTCTTCCTGAAACTTTCAAAGCAACAAAATCCAGAATATTTATGGATTGGTTGTTCGGACAGTCGCGTGCCGGCAAATGAAATTGTTGACATGCTGCCAGGTACGATATTTGTTCACCGAAACATTGCCAATCTCGTAATCCATACGGATTTGAACTGCCTGTCGGTTATTCAATATGCCGTAGAAGTATTAAAAGTAAAACATATTATTGTTTGCGGCCATTACGGTTGCGGTGGCATTCAGGCAGCCATGGAGAATAAGGAGCATGGATTAATTGACAACTGGCTTCAAAACATCAGAGATGTTTATCGCTATCACCAGGACAGGATTGATACACTTCAGGATGAAAAGGAAAAAATCAATTTACTGTGTGAACTCAATGTCGTTGAACAGGCAGCAAATATATGCCACACAACAATCGTTCAGAGTGCATGGAAATCCGGACAGGAATTGGCAGTTCATGGCTGGATATACAATATTGAAGACGGGATACTGAAAGATTTGAATGTCTGCATCACAAACCTGGACGAAATGTCTCAGGCGCACAGGACAAAATAGCACTCCACCCAACCAAAACAAAAAACATCATTTAATAACGGGGAAAACCTGACAGCAGGAACCCCAGGGGGATTACAGCCCGGACTGTTGAAAAAAGTCCTGAAATGGTTATAATATCGCCCTATACATTTTGACAGGTGATACAGGGAAAGCTAAGGTGGAGAGAGCAGGAAACAGAATGCTTTAATTTTTGGACTTTTTTCTGCAGACTTGTTATGTACAGTAGAACCCAGGTTTTTAAATGAATATAATCGAAGAATTTATAGAGAAAGAATCAACAAGCGGTATATTGCTGATACTTGCAACTGTCCTGGCTTTAGTATTCAGTAATACATCGTTATCAGTATGGTATGAGTCATTCCTGCATGTCCCTGTTGGAATACATATTGGCACATTAAATCTGGAGAAATCACTCTATCTCTGGGTAAATGATGGGCTGATGGCTGTTTTCTTTCTGTTAATCGGCCTGGAAGTCAAGAGGGAAATAATAGAAGGGCATTTATCATCCTTAAGCCAGGTTGCACTACCTGGAATCGCCGCTGTAGGGGGAATGGCTGTTCCAGCGGTAATCTATTTAATATTCAACCTAAACCATCCAATCGCTGTTAATGGTTGGGCAATACCAACTGCTACTGATATTGCTTTTGCATTAGGCGTTCTCTCCCTGTTAGGCAAGCGGGTTCCTGTTTCACTCAAACTGTTTTTAATGACTTTGGCAATTATAGATGATTTGGGGGCGATTGTCATTATTGCCATATTTTATACAAGCAAACTATCCATGCTATCAATTGCTGTTGCAGCGGTTTCCTTTGCAATCCTGGTCGTTCTTAACAGATTCGGTATATCAAAGAAAGCGGCTTATTTCATTGTCGGCAGTGTATTATGGGTCAGTGTTCTTAAATCGGGGGTCCATGCAACCCTGGCAGGAGTGATACTGGCATTTACTATCCCTTTGCACGCAAAAGGTGAAAACAATAAACCCGTCTCACCTGCAAAAGAGATAGAACATAATCTTCACTTTTGGGTAGCATTCTTCATTCTGCCCCTGTTTGCCTTTGTTAACGCAGGGGTGAATGTTACACAACTATCCCTCAGCCAAATGTCTGGTTCAGTACCGCTGGGTATCATTCTTGGATTATTTGTCGGCAAGCAACTGGGGGTTTTCGGTTTCAGCTGGCTTGCAATAAAATTTAAAACAGCAGAACTTCCAAAGGACAGCAATTGGGTCCAACTCTATGGGGTATCAGTATTAACGGGCATTGGCTTTACCATGAGCCTGTTCATCAGCTCATTAGCATTTGAAGATGCACGCGTCTTTCAATATACAGATAAGCTGGCTATACTTATTGGGTCGTTCCTCTCGGGAATTGTTGGTTATTTAGTGCTGAGAACAGGTAGAAGCAGATAATACTGAAACAAAACCTGCAACAAACAGCGATACGGTTGTATCTATAACCCGAATCCGGCAATAAACAATTTCTGATTTGCATGTTTCAGCAACGTCACTCTAAAGTTGATACAAGGTTACCTTCCCTGTCCATCCGCCACTCTATGTGGTAGTAACAGCCCTCTTTTTGAGGAAAGTCCGACCTGTAATGGGCCCCAAGACTGCAACGTCTCAGAAAAGCTCCCTCGGTAACGAGTATCGCTGTCTGAAGCATGTTTTTGAGCTCGATCTCCTCTCTTGTGCTGTACTGGTGTTCAAGAATCTGCAGAAAGCAGGACAGCTCCTCCCTTGCACCACTAAGCGACTCAGCACAACGGATTATACCCACACGGTCCCACATAACCCTCCGCAAGCGCGTCCTTATCTCCTCATAATCCTCAATCCTTCCATACTCTGAAGGGGCTGTCACTGATAACTCACCCGGATCAGGCACTTCTGATCTGCCCTCACCGGTAGCAGCCTGTCCTGCCCTTGCACCAAAGACGAGCCCTTCGAGGAGACTGTTGCTTGCAAGACGGTTTGCCCCGTGAACCCCTGTGCAGGTAACCTCGCCTGCGGCACAAAGCCCTGTTATGCTTGTACGTCCCATCATGTCGGTCTTGACGCCTCCCATCATATAATGGGCTGCCGGCGATACAGGAATCCTGTCCCTTGTTATATCTATATCGTACTGAAGGCAGGTTCTGTATATCCTCGGAAACCTCTTCTTTACAAACCGGGGATCAAGGTGTGTAAGGTCAAGGTAGACATACATGCTCCTTGTCCTGACCATCTCTGATATTATTGCCCTTGATACCACATCCCTTGGGGCGAGTTCGGCATCAGGATGATACTTTTTCATGAAAGGCTCACCATAGATGTTCCTCAAAACCCCACCCTCTCCCCTCATTGCCTCACTCAGGAGAAACTGGGGCGCAGCAGGTGCAAAAAGTACGGTGGGATGAAACTGGACAAACTCCATATCCTCCATCACAGCCCCGGCCCTCAGGGCAATCGCCATTCCATCAGAAGTGCTCACCTGGGGATTAGTGGTCCTGGAAAATATCTGGCCACCCCCGCCTGTTGCCAGCACTGTAGCACGGGCAAGTACCAGATGCATCCTGCCCTCCTTCAAGATATAGGCCCCGCAACAGATGCCGTCCCTCATGACGAGGTCTACAGTCATTGCAAAAGGAAACTTCCTGACACACTTCAGGGAGACAACCTTGTTAATCAATACCCGCTCTATCTCTTTACCTGTTGAGTCACCATGGGCATGGAGCACCCTCCGCCTTGAGTGAGCAGCCTCAAGGGTAAAATCAAGCTTTGTTCCTTCGCGGTCAAACTCCGCCCCCCATTCAATCAGCTCAAGTATCCTTTGAGCCCCCTCCTCAACCAGAACCCTCACTGCCTCTTCCCTGCAAAGACCATCACCAGCCTTCAGGGTATCTTCAAAATGAATTCCAACCCTGTCCTCATCACTCATGGCAACAGCAACCCCGCCCTGGGCGTACTCTGTGCTTGATTCTCTCAGGACGTCCTTTGTCACCACAAGGACCTCCCCATGAGGCGCAAGTTCAACAGCAGCCCTGAGGCCGGCCACACCGCTACCAATAATCAGAAAATCTGTTTTCTCCGTCTCTATCATTTAATATCCTCAATGTAGAACCAGAAAGGCTCAGTAAACCACAGAGGCACCGAGACACAGAGAGAAAAAAGTAAAGTGGTTTTAAAAAACATATATCTCTGTGCCTCAGTGTCTCTGTGGTTTATAGTCTCCTGAATATACTTGAAAACAGCTGCATAGCTCTGCAACATCACGCTAAAACTCCTACATCGGGCAGATTATTCTGCCAAGGACCTCGGTCAGTCTGAGGTTTTCAGTATAATCAACCGGACAATCAATCAGCACAGGCCCTTCTTCGTCAAAAGCATGCTTCAGGATAATCTCCAGATTGTCATCCCTGTCAATCCTGAAACCCCTGAAACCAAAACCCTCAGCCAGCTTAACCCAGTCGGGATTCCCGAACCTCGTAAAAAACTCCTGCCTGTATTTTATCAGTTCCTTCCACTCAATAAGACCCAAACCTTTATCATTAAAAACAATGATAACAATATCAAGACCAAGCCTCTTTGCAGTCTCAAGCTCGCCAAGGCTCATCATCAATCCGCCATCCCCTGTAACCGCAATCACTTTTCTTTCAGGATACAGGAGTTTTGCTGCAATCGCCCCGGGGATGGATATACCCATTGCCGACAGTCCGTTTGAAATAATTACCCTGTTTTCCCTCAAGGGTCTCAGGAATCTTGCAAGCCATATCTTGTGGGCACCAACATCCGAGACTACAATATCATCATCATTAAGCACTGCCCTCAATGCCTTAACTATTCTTATGGGTTTCAGTGGATATCCGTCTTCGGGAAAATCATCCTCGCATATAACCAGATCCCTCAGCGTATTATAATAGGAAGGGTCTTTGGGGGCAGTTATCTTCTCTGTCAGATAATCAAGGGACTTGTTAATGTCACCCACAACCTCAAGCCCCGAGTAATGAGAGTCCACTTCTGCGCCTGTTGTGTCAACATGAATAATGGATTTATTTCCCTCAGGGTTCCAGTATTCCGGGAGGAACTCTACCGTGTCGTATCCAACGGTAATTATGAGGTCGGCCATCTCAAACCCGCAGGATATATAGTCACGGCTCTGAAGTCCCACCGTTGATATAAAAGACTCATCCTCTGAGGCAATCACACCCATTCCCATAAAAGTCGTTGTTACACCTATGAGTGATTTATCTGCAAATCTCCTCAAGGCCTCGGATGCCCCTGACCTCACAACTCCATTACCTGCAATAATAATGGGGAATTCAGCATCATTGATAAGCCTTGCCGCCTTTTCGAGCAAGGCCTCGGGAGGCGATGGATAGACTATCTCTTCAGGGGGGAGCGGCCTTGCATCTGTATGCTTCAGCGCAACATCCTCAGGGAGTTCCATATGTACAGGACCCTTCTTCTCAGTCCTTGAAACCTTAAAGGCCTTCCTTACAATCTCGGTCAATGTCCCGGGCATGGTAATCCTTGTATTCCATTTGGTAATGGGGGCGAAAAGGGAAAGGATATCTATGTATTGATGTGACTCCTTATGTATCCTTGACAGCTCTACCTGGGCAGTAATTGCAACAAGGGGTGAGAAGTCAAGAAGTGCATCGGCAACACCTGTGATCAGATTTGTCGCACCGGGGCCGAGTGTACTCAAACAGACCCCCGGCCTGCCGCTCAACCGGCCATAAACGTTTGCCATAAAGGCTGCGCCCCGCTCGTCCCTTGTGAGTATGAATTTTATATGCGAGGATGCGAGGGCGTTGAGGAACTCGAGGTTCTCTTCGCCGGGAATACCAAAGATGTACTCCACTCCCTCTGCTTCAAGACACGTGACAAAGAGCTCCGCAACCTTCATGCCGACATTATAGCAAAAAACAAGCGGTACTTGACCCCGAAGACATGTGAAAGGTCTTCTGCACTTGAGTTTTAAAAAGGTTTACTGATAAAGTAATTCATGATGCGGATTGCCGTAGTAGATGGGCAGGGTGGCGGTATCGGAAGCACGGTTGTAAAGAGGCTGAGGGAAGAATTTGGCACCGATGTAGAGATATTAGCCCTTGGCACAAATTCGGCTGCCACCTCAGCGATGATGAAGGCCCGGGCCAATAAAGGCGCAACAGGTGAAAACGCCATCATCCGCAACACCGGGAGGGTGGATGTAATTGTAGGACCACTCAGTATCGTGCTTGCCAATGGAATGCTTGGGGAACTGACCCCGGGAATTGCAGAGGCCATAGCTTCTTCAACGGCAAAAAAGATACTTCTTCCAATCAATCAGGAAGGCGTTGAGATTGCCGGTGTACAGAGGGAGCCACTTCCACACCTTATAGAAAAGGTGGTAGAATACTTAAAACCCGGAATAAGAGGGAGGTAATGTAATGTGTGAAGCGAATGCATATATTTATGACAATGGTGAGGAGTCCCTGTATCTTGAAAATGTGGACATACTCAGACCTGAGGGAGACAAGATATTCATGCGCAACCTTTTTGGAGAACAGAAGGAATTTGAAGGAAAAATAAAGGAGATATCGCTTATCAAGCACCGGATTGTACTGGAAAAGATAAAAACCTGAACCCAAAATTGAGGTAAAAATGAAAAAAACCATTGTTATAATGATGACTATCTTCACGGGGCTGGCACTACTGTTTGTCGTTGAAACAGGAGCATCAGCCTTTGGTGGATGTGAACAGGACTGCGGAAAGTGTCACTCCCTAACAAAGGAAGAGGCCCAGGAGACATTAAAGCAGCTGATACCTGATATTCATGTCATAGGGGTAAGAATGTCCCCGTCAAGGGGGCTTTGGGAGGTATCCCTGGAGACACGCGGCAAGAAGGGTATCGCCTATATGGACTTCTCAAAAGAAAATGTCATCATTGGACAAATTGTGAAGATAAAAACAAAAAAGAACCTCACCCAAAGACGACTCATAGAGCTTAACAGGGTGGATTTCGCACAGATCCCACTCGATGATGCCCTTGTTATGGGAGACCCGGATGCAACATACAAGGTCGTTGTCTTTGACGACCCTGACTGCCCATTTTGTGCAAAACTCCACAAGGAGCTAAAGGAAATTATTGAAAAGAGAAAAGATATAGCATTTTTTATCAAACTCTTTCCCCTGAAAATGCACAAAGATGCCTACCGGAAGGCTGTGGCCATCCAATGCAGCAAGTCTTTGCAGCTTCTGGAGGATGCCTTTGCAAAAAAAGAGATCCCTGACCCTGAATGCAAGACAGATATTATAGACAAAAATATCCAGCTTGCAGAGAAACTCGGAATAACCGGCACGCCGACCATTGTGCTTGAAAACGGCAAGGTCCTGAGTGGTGCAATAAAGGCAAAGCAGCTTATAGAGCTTATTGAGAAAAAAGAGGACAATTCCGGAGCAGATGAAACAAAGGAGTAGATTTCTGCCTTTAGTTACAGTCCTTGCAGAACTCCGTGAGATACTTCTGTAAATTCTTTTCCTGCAGCATAATCGTTTCCAGCTCAAAAGCAAAAAGGCAGGTTTTTAGCTGCCTTTTTGCTTTTTTCTTGACTAATAATTTTTTGAACAATTATTATAGCTGTGCTGTTGAACAATGCAATGACCGTGTTGCATTTAAAAACGTTCTGTGGAGGTTTACGTGAAGGCAAAGGATATTATGGAGAAGGTAAAGGATTATTTATCTCCTGACGACACCATCAGAAACGCTGTAAACAAGATGAGGGTTGTGAAGAGAGATGATGGCATAGTCGGAGTAAAGGGTATGATAGTGCTCGACAACGAAGGCAACATAATGGGAATGGTTTCAGTTAAGGACATCCTCAAGGCGATCATACCTTTTTATATGACTATGACGGAACTCGGGGAGTTTACCTGGGAGGGTATGCTTGCGGAGATGACCAAGAAGGTTGCCGACAAAAAGGTAGCGGAGATAATGATGAAGGATGTAATAACGGTTTCCGAGGATGCCCCGCTCATGGAGTGTGCTGACCTTATTGTCAAACATAATCTCCAGAGGGTTCCTGTTTTAAACAAGGAGAAGAAAGTCGTTGGAATCATCTATGTGCGGGACCTCTATAATGCAATTGTAAAAGTGCTCCTGGATGACAAGGAGGTACAGAATCTATGACTCACGAAGTTGCCGCTGCATCCCAGCCCTTTGTAATGGATACAACTTTCTGGACTGCAACAACCATATTCCTGATCTCCTACGTTGTTATAATATCGGAAAAGGTACACAAGACGGTTGTTGCGCTTTTCGCTGCATCGCTGATGCTTGTGTTAAAAATACTTTCGCAGTATGAGGCTTTTCATGTTGAGGAATTAGGGGTAGACTGGAATGTTATCTTCCTGCTTATCGGAATGATGGTAATAATAAACCTTATGCGGCCGACAGGTTTTTTTGAATACATTGCAATAAAAAGTGCTAAGGCCGGTAAGGGTGACCCCATGAGGATAATGATCATATTCGCTGTTGTCACGGCAGTGCTTAGCGCCCTGCTTGACAATGTTACCACAGTGCTCCTGCTTGCCCCGGTTACCCTTCTGATTGCAGATGCCCTTGAGGTTGATCCGATTCCGTTCCTGATTGTTGAGGCTATTGCATCCAATATCGGAGGTACGGCCACACTTATCGGTGACCCACCCAATATCATGATTGCCTCAAAGGCAAAGCTCAATTTCATGGATTTTATCTATAATCTTACGCCGATTGTCATCGTATTGATGGTTGTGCTTCTCTTTGTTATCAAGCTTGTCTTTGGCAGGAAACTGAAGACCAGGGAAGAGCTCAAACAGAGAATAATGCAGATGAACGAGAAAGAGGCGATAAAAGACCCGTTAATGCTCAAAAAGTCTCTCTTCGTCCTCGGTCTCGTACTTGTCGGGTTTGTATTCCATGGAACACTGGAACTGCAGCCTGCCACAGTAGCACTCTTCGGGGCAGGTCTGCTGCTTCTACTGTCAGGCACTCACGAACCACACCACGTCCTTGCCGAAGTCGAGTGGCCTACCATATTTTTCTTTATAGGTCTCTTTATACTCGTTGGCGGGGTGGTAAAGGTTGGACTTATTAAATGGATGTCTTTAAAGATGCTCGCCGTGACACAGGGCAATCTCCTTGCAACAAGCATGATCGTAATGTGGTTCTCTGCCATAGCATCAGCAATCGTTGACAATATCCCCTATGTTGCCACCATGAATCCCCTGATAATCGACATGGCCAAACAGATGTGGCCGCAGGAGACAGGCCTGGCACTCCTCAGGCATCCTGACCTGATGCCTATCTGGTGGTCTCTGGCACTCGGGGCATGTCTTGGAGGTAACGGCTCACCAATCGGTGCCTCGGCAAACGTAATAGTAGTTGGAATGGCCGAAAAGGCAGGGCAAAAGATATCCTTCATGAGATTTGTTGCATACGGCTTCCCGATAATGCTTCTGACCGTGTTTATCTCCATGATATACGTGTGGCTGAGGTACTACGTCCTTAACTTCTGATATCCTGCATTTGATAGTCCGAAATAGCGCCCCCCTCAGGGGGGGCTCAACAGTTTGCACGCCTTTCATCCTCCCAGCTTATAACTTAGCCTTAATCTCCTATAAAAATAAAAAATCCTGTTTGCTTGACTAAGAATTTAGCCTGGCATTATGATATCGTGTATAGTTGCGTAATGCAATGTTTGTTGTTGCAGTAAATAACAATACAACTGGAGGGTCACGTGAAGGCTAAAGACATAATGGAGCCGGTTAAAGAGACCTTGACTCCGGAGACCACACTGAAAGAGGCAGTTAACAGGATGAGGGTTGCCAGGCGGGGAGATGGCCGGGTTGGGGTAAAAGGCATGATAGTACTTGATAATGGAAAGCTTGCAGGTATAGTCTCAATCAAGGATATACTGAAGGCCATTATCCCATCATATATGACCTTGACCGAACTTGGAGAATTCACATGGGACGGGATGCTTGAGCAAATGGCAAAAAAGGTTGCCGGAAGGAAGGTTGAGGAGATAATGACAAAGGATGTGATAACCGTTTCAGAAGACTCCCCGCTCATGGAGTGTGCTGATCTTGTTGTAAAACACGGGCTGCACAGGCTTCCTGTCCTGGATAGGGACAAGAAGGTGGTCGGCATGATATATATACGAGATCTGTACCAGGCAATAGTGCAGGCCCTTTTTGAAAAGGAGGACAAGAGATGACACATGAAGCTGCCCCTTTTGTAATGGATGCAACCTTCTGGACAGCCACTACCATATTTCTCCTTGCCTATGCATTAATTGTCTCGGAAAAGATACATAAGACGGTTGTTGCCATCTTTGGTGCAGCCCTGATGCTTGTGCTCAAGATACTGGAGCAGAGAGAGGCCTTTCATGTTGAAGAGTTCGGCATAGACTGGAATGTCATATTCCTCCTCATCTCGATGATGATAATAATAAACCTCATGAAGCCAACCGGTTTTTTTGAGTACATAGCCATAAAAAGCGCTAAACTGGGAAAGGGTGAGCCCATGAGGATAATGACCATATTCGCTGTTGTTACGGCCGTTCTGAGCGCCCTTCTTGACAATGTCACCACGGTGCTACTGCTTGCCCCGGTCACTCTTCTGATTGCAGACGCCCTTGAGGTCGACCCGATACCCTTTCTGATTGCCGAGGCACTCGCCTCCAATATAGGAGGCACTGCCACACTTATCGGTGACCCGCCCAATATCATGATTGCCTCAAAGGCAAAACTCAATTTCATGGATTTTATCTACAATCTGACACCTGCAATCATTGTAATAATGGCCGCCTTCCTCTTTGTCCTGAAAATAATGTTCGGCAAGAAGCTCCATGTCAGGCCCGAACTTAAACAGAGGATATTGGAAATGGACGAAAACGAGGCTATCAAGGATCCAATCATGCTTAAAAAATCACTCTTCGTCCTCGCAATTGTTGTAGTTGGTTTTGTCCTGCACGGCACGTTTAACTATGAACCGGCCACAGTGGCCCTGTTTGGAGCAGGACTTTTATTGCTGCTATCAGGCACTCATGAACCACACCACGTCCTTGCCGAGATCGAGTGGCCGACCATATTCTTTTTTATGGGTCTCTTTATCATTATCGGGGGCGTTGTCAAGGTCGGGCTTATCAAGTGGATGTCCATAGAGGTGCTTGCAATTACACACGGAAACATGTTTGCCACGAGCATGCTCATAATGTGGTTCTCTGCCTTTGCCTCGGCCTTTGTGGATAACATTCCATACGTTGCAACAATGAATCCCTTAATAATCGATATGGCTAACCAGATATGGCCTCACCTTCAGGGCCTGAAACTCCTGCACAATCCCGAGCTCATGCCCGTCTGGTGGTCTCTCGCACTTGGGGCATGTCTGGGGGGCAATGGCACGGCTATCGGGGCATCTGCAAATGTGATTGTGGTCGGGCTGGCCGAAAGGGCAGGAAAGAAGATATCATTTATCAGGTTTATGGCCTACGGAATGCCCGTTATGATAATAACGGTATTTATATCCACGATTTATGTCTGGCTGAGGTATTATGTACTGAAGATATAGGAAATACCGTGATGTTCGGACCTATAACTTCCCTTTAATATCTTATTAAAATAAAAAATCGCCATTTTCTTGACATATCTACTAACAGAGGATTATCATATCTCAGCAATTGCGTATTGCAATATTATTGTTACAATAATCAACAGTACTGAATAGATGACGAAGGAGGCATTACGATGTCACGCACTTTGCGAAGGTTTCTCTTTCTTTTTGCAGTAGTGGCTATAACTATAGGATTTTATAGCATTGCATTTGGTGAAGAACAGATAGTTGAGGTAGCCCAGAAAGGAAGCACCATTGTCTGGTGGATGTGGCCGGTAATCCTGTTTATCTTTACCTTTTTCCTTGGTATCCTGGCAGTTGTTGCAGGTGTTGGAGGAGGGGTGCTGTTTGTTCCCATAGTAAGCAGCTTTTTTCCCTTTAATCTTGATTTTGTAAGAGGTGCCGGCCTGCTGGTGGCCCTTACCGGGGCACTCTCTGCAGGTCCCGGATTGCTCAAGCGCGGACTCGCAGATCTCAGACTCGCGCTCCCCATGGCCCTTATAGCCTCTACATGCTCAATCTTTGGCGCAATGGTGGGCCTTGCACTCCCTACGAATGTAGTCCAGACCGCACTCGGGGCCACGATCATAATGATCGTCATCATTATGGCTACAGCCAAGCGCTCGGATTTTCCGGAAGTTAAAGAGGCTGATACACTCTCTTCAGTCCTCAGGATAACAGGTATTTATTACGAGGAGTCTGCCGGCAAGCAGATTAACTGGCAGATTCACAGAACACCACTTGGTCTTTCACTCTTTATAGTAATAGGCTTTATGGCAGGCATGTTCGGCCTCGGTGCCGGATGGGCAAACGTACCCGTCCTTAATCTGCTCCTCGGCGCACCACTGAAAATCTCCGTGGCAACAAGTGTATTTCTGCTCTCCATAACTGATACAGCAGCAGCATGGGTATACATTAACAAGGGTGCGGTGCTACCATTAATTGCCGTACCATCAGTTGCCGGCATGATGCTCGGCACGAGAATAGGTGTAAGGATACTGGCAAGGGCAAAGCCCAAGGCAGTAAAATGGATGGTGGTAACCATTCTCTTCCTTGCCGGATTCAGAGCACTCTTAAAAGGTCTTGGAATATGGGGGTGACAAATCATGAGTAATAAAACAAAGCCATCAGAAGAACAGCTAAAGTATGCATCCGTACTTCAAACAATATCCCTTGGGGGGTTGGCGCTCCTGATCATCGGTTTCTTTGTTTATCTAAGCGGCATGCTTCCAACCCTGGTTCCGGCTGATGAGATCCCGAACTACTGGGGAATGAGGGTACACGAGTTCGTTGAAAAAACGGGAATGCCAACCGGATGGGACTGGGTACCCTTGCTTAATAATGGTGATATAGTAAGTTTTCTCGGAATAATCCTGTTGGCTGCAGGCACACTCGTCTGCTTTGCAGTTATACTCCCTAATTTTATACGTAAAAAAGATACACCTTTTGTGATTATTGTCATCGTGCAAATCCTGATCCTCTTGCTTGCAGCAAGCGGGTTTATTACAGGGGGTCATTAATATGAGCACACTTGATTCATGCCCGGTTACAAGCCTTGAAAGAATCCTCTTATGCACAGACGGGTCGGAATTCAGCGAAGGGGCTATCAGGGAGGCTATAAGCATCGCAAAAAGCTGCAAGAGCAAACTGTACGTCATCTCTGTAGTAGAAGTAAATCCTGAACTTGAGGCTTATGCCCCCGGACTTGTAGAAAAGATAGAGAAAGATACGAGAAAACACCTCGAAGGCATAAAAGAAAGGGCTGAAAAAGAGGGAATTACCTGTGAAACAATAACACACGAAGGCGAGGAGCCTTACAGATACATAGTCAAGGAGACGTCCAGACTGAAGGCTGACCTGATCATAATGGGAAGACACGGCAGGACCGGCATTAACAGACTGATGATGGGAAGTGTCACCGCAAGGGTCATTGGACATGCTGACTGCAATGTCCTTGTTGTGCCAAGAGCGGCAGTATTTACGTGTAAAAAGATACTGATTGCTACTGACGGTTCGGAATTCAGCGACAAGGCAGTCGAGGAGGCCCTCGATATTGCGGCGGCAAGTAAGAGTGAAGTTGTCATTGTGTCAGTGGCTTCAGGCGACTCTGACCTCAAGGAAGCCGGGATGAATGTCCGAAAGGCGCAGGAAATGGCCGATAAAAAGGGCATAAAGGTTACAACCGAAATACCCGTGGGAACTGTTTACGAGATGATCATTGATGTTGCTGAAAAAGAAAAGGTTGACCTCATCGTTGTAGGAAGCCACGGCAGAACAGGGCTTAAAAGACTATTGATGGGAAGTGTAGCTGAAAGGGTTATCGGCCACGCCTCATGTACAGTACTGGTAGTTAAGTAAGAACAAAAACAGGTAATCCGGAGTATTGCAGCACAATACTCCGGATCTGATAAATTCCAGCACAAAGAGACTTTCCCGCCTTTATGTAGTTATTCCATAGAAAACATACATTGTCCCAATCATGACTACAAGGAACAGGATTGTCATAACAGAGCCGGCCTTTATATAGTCAACCGTCTTGTACTCTCCGGGTCCCATGATATAAGCGTTTACCTGGTGTGTGGGAAGGACAAAGGTATTTGACGCCGCCACAGCCACGGTCAGCGCAGCCATTCTCGGATCCACACCTCCACCCATTGCCATGTTGATAGCCAGAGGCACCAGCAGCACGGTTGCACCCACATTGGAAACAACAAGTGTAAATGCCGATGTGAGGAGCCCTATAACTGTAAGCAGTACAATTGGCGAAACATCGCCGATCAGAGAGAGTATCTGGGTTGCTATGTATGCTGCTGCACCTGTCTTCTCGGTTGCCACACCCAGAGGTATCAGTCCACCTAAAAGAAAGACCGTTCTCCAGTCCACGGCATTATATGCCTCGTCAACTGAAAGAACCCCCGTCAGGATCATCCCGACTGCACCTGTCATCAAAGCTACTGAGAGCTTCACACTACCTGAGACAACAAGGACGAGTGCAACTGCAAAGCAGAACAGGGCGGCCTTTGCCTTGTGAGTCTTCATCACTTCTGCTTCAAACGGAGTTATAAAGGACAGGTCTTTTGAGTCCTTCAGAATTGCAAACTTCTCCCAGAGCCCCTGCAGGAACATCATATCTCCTGACTGTAAGGGAATGTCTGAAAGGCCTCCGTAAAAAACCCTTTGTCCCTTCCTTATAGCAATCGGATTAACCTGATATTTTTCTCTGAAATGCACCTCTCGGAGGGTCTTCCCCTCAAGTGCAGAACGGGGGGTAACAATCACCTCCACCATCCCTGCATTGTTGTCTGAAAGATCATCTTCAAAAGTCTCCAGCTTGTCCTTCAGTTTCAACCCGAAGTCCTGGGCAAATCTTTCCACATTATCCTTGGCCCCCACCACCGCTATGTCATTTCCAGGACTGAGTTTCATGGTCCTTGTAGGGGCAAATATCTTTCTTTCCTCAGCATGCTTTGCCACGGCAACTACTGTTACAAGATAATCAGGCCTTATCGCCATATCCTCAAGGGTATGACTGCAAACACGGCAGTCATCAGGAACCTTCAGCTCAAACAATCCGCTCGCCGCATGATATATTTTGCCGAAATCAACATCCCCTTCAGCCCCTTCGGTTGCCAACCCCCTGCTTGGGAGTATAAACCTGCCGAACAGGACAAAATAGAGCAAGGCTGCTATAACAAGTGCGATCCCTATCGGGGTAACATCAAAAAGCCCGAACGGCTCAAGATTATTCGGGATGAGAAGATCGTTTAAAAGGATCAGGGGACTTGACCCCACAAGGGTAAGACATCCACCTATAATACCAAGATACCCCATGGGAATGAGAATCCTCGAAGGGGGAACATTCATCTTTTTGCTTACCCTCTGGGTTGCCGGCAGAAAGAGGGCAACAGCTCCAATGTTCTGCATAAATGAAGAAATTACGGCAACTGTGGCAGAGACAAGCGTTATCAGCCGGGATTCACTATTGCCGGCAAGCCGGGTAATCGGTTTTGCCACCTTGTTCATTATGCCGGTCCCGTCCAGACCGGCCCCTATTATTATCACGGCAATAATAGAGATAACGGCATTACTGCTCAGGCCCATAAAGGCCTCGTTTCCGCTCACCAGTCCCAAAAGCGGTAAGGTCACCATCACGATCAGGGCTACTACGTCCACCCTGACCCATTCAACAATAAATAGAAAAACTGCGGCTACTATAACACCCATTACCAGAATCATGTCCATTGTGAGCATTTAAATCCTTCCTCCTTTTCCTGACAAATCCTTGAATTTTAAAAAAAGATTTCACACAATAATACAACTTAAGTTGGCTGAAGATGCAAGCTATTTTTCAGCCTGCACCTTAACAGCCAACTCAAGTTTCCAGACAAAACTTTGAGGGACAGAGTCCCTCAAATAATTTTAAGGTCTTGTGTGCAACGAACTGTGGAGTGGAAAAGCTGCAAGTTTGCTATATATCAAGACAAAAAACGGGAATACCTGCCTTTGCCGGGGACCTGTCAGCTACATGCTCCGGCTCCGTCAGAACAAATGAAATCCGCTTAAAATCTTTGTGTGCATCCTTGATTGACTTGTCAAAGTCCCCAAACCTCACGTTGTGACTGAAGAGTATATCCTTATCTTCAGCCTTCTTTCTGAAAGTATCCGCCTCTCTCACCGTCCTTTCCCTTAACTCTTCCCTGACCTTCTCATTCAGCAGGGAAAAAAGACGGTTTCCAGCTGGTATTACATTGAGGGCGACAATCTCGTAATCCATTCTCTCGGCCATCCCGAGGGCATAATGAACAAGCTTCTCCGAAAAGCCCTCCTCAGCACCTACAACGAGTATCTTCTTCTTCTCGTTATCATCCCTCTTTAGTATCTCCCTTGCATACTCATACTCACCTGCCTCGGCAAAGACGATGGCTTCCTCTGTCCTCTCATGTTTCTTGATTAAAGACTCTACCCTTTCATCCTTGACATTGAGAGACCTGCCTTCTTTTTTTGTCATCCTCATCTCGCTTATTATCTGACGTGCTGTCTTTTCGTCCCCTGATTCGGCAAATGCTACTGCTGCCATGGAATCCTCAAAGTTTTTGATAAAGTTTTTCATTGTTATCCTCCTTTTCAACATTTTTAAGCTGTTTTTGTCAGGCCTGACTCGCCTGCTTATTTGCCTTACTAAAAGCAACAAGCATGCCAACTTTAAAAGTTATTGATTTTAAAGGATATTTTTGTGAGGAGGCAGTATAGGAAGGATATTAATGTTGCTTATTGCAACGCATTACTTCTCCATATCATATCTCTTAATCTTTCTCCAGAGGGATACCCTGTCTATTCCGAGTATCTGGGCTGCCTTTGACTTATTTCCACCAACCTCTTTCAGCACCCATTGTATGTATGCCTTCTCCTGGTCTTCAAGTGACGGGACTTTCCCTGCGCTCTTTCTGAATGTCCTGATGCTCAATTCCCTGAGATCATCAGGGAGATGTATGGTTTCAAGGGTGTTTACCTTGGAGAGCGCAATCCCCCTCTCGATGATATTCTCCAGCTCCCGTACATTTCCCGGAAAGTTGTAACTGTTAAGCACTCCTAACATATCCTCGGAAATATCAGTCACTTCCTTTCCCATGATTGAGGAGTATTTCTTGAGGAAGTGATAGCAGAGCAGTGGAATATCTCCTTTTCTCTCTGAAAGCGGCGGGAGGTGAAGCGTTACGACATTCAGACGGTAATAAAGGTCCTGCCTGAACTCACCGCTTTCGATAACTTCCTGAATGTTTCTGTTGGTGGCTGCAATAAACCTCACATCAACCTTTACCGGTTCAGTGCCCCCAACACGCTGGTACTCTCTTTCCTGCACAACCCTGAGGAGTTTTACCTGCATGGAAGGGCTCATTTCCGTAATCTCATCCAGGAACAAAGTGCCCTTGCTTGCCACCTCGATAAGACCTTTTTTAAGAAATGTAGCACCTGTAAATGCCCCCTTCTCGTGTCCGAAAAGCTCGCTTACGAGGAGCCCCTCTGAAAAGGCCCCGCAATTGATTGCAATAAAGGGTCCTTCAGACCTCTTGCTGTAAAGGTGGACATAGCGTGCCACCAGTTCCTTACCCGTTCCGCTTTCACCCGTGATAAGGATATTGCAGTCAGTAGGCGCAACATCCTTGGCCGTATCCAGTATCCTGAGCATCTGGGGGGCCTGGGTGATTATCCTCACCCTGTCCGTAATGTTCTCAAGGCTCTCCCTGAGTTGCCTGTTCTCTTTCTTGAGCCTTACCTTTTCCGAGGCCTCCCTTACAACCTTTCTCACCTCATCCAGCTTAAAAGGCTTTGCTATATAATGGTACGCACCGTGTTTCATTGCCTCTATGGCGGTCTCAACCGTGGCATATCCTGTAATCATTATCACCTCTAAATCGGGGTTGGCCTCCTTGCATCTCTTGAGTATCTGCATTCCGTCAACCTTCTCCATCTTCAGGTCGGTCAGAACAACGTCGAAATCATGTCTGTTCAGGAGTTTTAAGGCGTTCTGCCCGTTTGTGGTTGTCTTTATCTCATAACCCTCCTTCTTCAAAACATGCTCAAGGTTCTTTATGGCTATCTTTTCGTCATCAACAATCAGAAGTTTGATCTTGTTTTCCATCCTCGTCTCCTTTCAGTGGGAGTTTTATGATAAAGGTTGTTCCTGTGCCCGACCGGCTTTCCAGATCAATAGACCCGTCGTGCTGCTTTATAATCTCATGACTAATATACAGTCCAAGCCCCGTACCCTTTCCAATATCCTTTGTTGTAAAAAAAGGGTCAAATATCTTGTTGATTATCTCCTCGGGTATGCCCCTGCCCGTATCTGAAAAGCGGATCTCAACCTCTTTCTTTTCCCTGTCCACTCTGGCAGTTATTATGATCTTGCCTTCCACACCCTCATCGGGTATCGCATCGACTGCATTTCTCAGAAGATTGAGAAAAACGTGCTGAATCTTCTGTTTGTCGGCAAGAATTACCAAATCTTCCGGTATGTCAATGGCAATCGTTATATACGTTGGCATATCGGTCCGAATAAACCTCAGGGTCTCCCTTAATGCATTCAGGAGATTTATCTCTTCCTTTTTAAAGTCCCTGTCCCTTGTGAACTCAAGCACTGACTTAACGATGTCACGTGCCCTGTCAGTCTCCTGAATAATCTGCTCAATCAGCTCCTCCCTGAACTCACGGTCTTCATTGCTGTCTATCTCCTCAGACAGTATCTGGGCAGAAGTAGATATGTTCGAGAGGGGGTTGTTTATCTCGTGCGCGATCCCTGCAAGCATTGTCCCGAGGGAGGTAAGCTTTTCTGAACGAATAATGTCCCTCTGGGAGAATATCTCGTTTATCATGCGATTAAACGCTTTATTCAGAGATACTATCTCTTTATCCTCAAAGTTCAAGGAGAGCATTTCAAATTTTCCTGAGGCAATCTTTCTCATGCTTGACTCCAGTTCCCGCAATGGCTGTATTGCCACCCTTGATATCGTTCTTGCAATCAATACAGTCCCAATCAGGAAAACCGCTACGGATACTACAAGGCTCTTCCTTGTTGTGGAAAGCATTCGCTGTATCTTTATACGTTCAGCCTCTGAAAGCCTCTCGGCGATCTCCGTAATCTCCCGTCCCTTCTGCCGTATTCTCGCCTCCGGCTTCTTTGAGGGATCCTGCTCAGCAAAGTCCTTTTTTAACAGTTCCCGGTACTCACGAAGAACATTAAGGCTTCGTTCGGATGTCTTCTCTGAAAGCGGTAAAGGCTCCTTCTTTTTCCTGAATATGCCCAAAGGCCAGTCACCATAAAAGGACGACAACAGTCCGTCAAATTTTCCCCTGTTATTCTGTATTAATTCCTCGGCAACCCTTAGGTAAGCGAGTGTTTCAGCAAAGTCCTCTTTTTTTCTGTACAGAAAATAATTCTTTTCGAATCTCCTCATCTCAAGGGTTGTGTCAAGAAACCTCGATATCACTGCATAAAAACTGATTCTCTCGTCTATTACTATTAAATTGACGAATATGATTGAGGCGATGACAAGTATAAGCAGAAAGCTTACTATATACCCAAGCTTTATCTTCTGAAGTATACTCTTGTTCTTCGCAAACATATAATATTGTAACATTCAATATTGCAAATTGCAACTATAGCACTGCATTCAAAGCTTCAGATATGATACAATATATATAGTTTTTGCAAGGCTCCAAACACGGCAAAAATGAATTATATCTACATTAAAAGGAACTTTACAGGTCCGTGTCGATAAAAAAGAAAATTATTCTCAGTTTCTTCATCAGTTTTTCAATCATTGCAACACTTGCCATAGCAGCTTATATAGACTTTCGCGAGACCAGAAACGAGTTCAAGTATCTTGAACTTGCAGAAAGCATCAGGGGCAAGACCTTACAGTTAAGGAGGCATGAAAAAAACTTCCTTCTTTATGGAAACAAAAAAGAAATTGACTCTATTCACAGATATATCAGGGAAATTGAAGCACTCATTAAGAATGCCAAGCCTTACACCCGCAGTGACAACCTTGACAGGCTGGATGTTGAACTGAAGAAATTCAGCCTGAGGTTCGAAAGAATTACCTCCATGGCTTCCGGTTTCCATGAAGAGCTGGCCAGCTTAAAGCCAAAAGAGCCCTCATATCTTTTTCTGATTCCCATAATTAAAGCCACTTTTCTGGAACACCCACAGCAAAATGCACAACTCCTGAAGCGTTTTTTCAGGATATCCAAAAAAGACGGCTACATTTCATTCCTTAAAAGACTGGGAGACGAGATTAAGGACCTGAGAAAGACCGGTGAAAAAATTACCGGAATATCAAAAGAACTTGACAGGGGTGCCAGGGAACGGGTTCAAAAAATTATCGATGTCACCAAGGTGGCTGTTCTGGTATTTTTGCCTGTATCCTTCCTGATCGGGTTTGTATCGCTCTTTTATATCAGCCAGAGCATAGTTAACAGGTTGCAGAAACTGATGCTGACGATTGAAAAAAGCGGTGGCGGTTTCTTTTCTCCCATGCCTTTTCCGGCAGGCCACGACGAGGTCAGCACACTTATAAGGACATACAACAATATGGCAGAGGCATTACAGGCGCGGGAGGAACAACTCAGGAAGAAAGAAGAAGAGTTGATTCAGAGCAAAAAGCTTGCAGCCATAGGCACTCTTGCATCCGGAGTGGCACACGAACTAAATAATCCCCTGAATAACATTCATATCTCGGCACAGATATTGGCAAAGGAGATGGGTGCGGACTGTACAGGTGTTATAGAGGAGACGGTTGATGATATATTGAGTCAGACATTCAGGGTAAAGAAAATAGTAGGAAACCTGCTGGATTTTGCAAGGTCAAAAGAGCCGGACTTTCAAAAAGTAAATATCGTTGATATTATAAAAAAGACATACGCGCAGGCACAGAAAATAACGGCTTTCAAGGATATAGAGTTTTTATTTGAGTCCCCGCCCGAAGTCTTCCTCCAGGCAGACCCGGTCCAGATTGAACGGGTATTCGTCAATCTCTTCACAAACGCAGCTGATGCGATGGAGGGCAAAGGAGAACTTCATGTGAAGGTCTTTCCCGAAGAAGATGGGGTTAAAATAGAGGTGACGGATACAGGTAACGGGATTCCTCCTGAGGTTAAAGACAAGATTTTCGACCCCTTCTTTACAACCAAGGACAGGGGAACCGGCCTCGGCCTCTCCATAGTATATAACATCATCAAAAACCATGGCGGAAGTGTCAACGTGGAGAGCACGGTAGGCGCTGGGACCACATTCAGAATCTTCTTACCGAGGAAGAAAGAGGTATAAATGAGCATTAAAATCTTTATTGCAGAAGACGAAGAGATAACCCTGAAACATCTGATGTATGCCCTTAGGAACGAGGGATATACTGTTTCCGGCGCAAAAAATGGTCTTGAGGCAAGGCAGGCAATTGAGAAAGAGCACTTTGATATTGTTATTACGGATATAAAGATGCCCGGTCTCGACGGCCTGAGCCTGCTCGAGGGGATTAAAGAGAAAGGAATGGAGACGGACGTGATCGTTATCACGGGTTTCGGGAGCATTGATTCAGCAGTGGAGGCCATGAAAAAAGGGGCTTATGATTATATTACAAAACCCTTTAATCTGGATGAATTACTATTAAGGGTCAGAAAGATATGTGAAAAAAAAAGCCTTGAAAAAGAAAATATAGCACTGAAGATTTCACTCGGTATAGATAAAAACCTCCCCACCTTTATCGCAAAAAGCAAAAAGATGAAAGAGGTTATTAATATTATCAAGAGCATAACGGCGTCTGATTGCAATGTTATCATCACGGGAGAAAGCGGTGTCGGCAAGGGACTTGTTGCAAAGCTTATTCATTATACCGGGACAAGGGCAAACAGGCCTTTTCTTGCAATCAACTGTGCAATCTTTACAGAGGAACTCCTTGCCAGTGAACTTTTCGGCCATGAACGGGGGGCATTCACAGGGGCGGTTACCACAAAAAAGGGACTCCTGGAGATTGCAGATACAGGAACAGTCTTCCTTGACGAGATAGCCGAGATGGCGCCATCCCTGCAGGCAAAGCTCCTGAAAGTCATTGAAGACAGGGAGTTTTTCAGGGTGGGGGGCACAAGACCGATCAAGGTGGATGTCAGATTCATTGCTGCCACAAACCAGGACATAAACGGACTTGTCACCAAAGGCACTTTCAGAAAGGATCTCTTCTACAGGCTCAATGTAATGGATATCTACATACCCCCATTGCGCGAAAGGAAAGAGGATATTCTGCCCCTGAGCAAATACTTCCTTGAAAAACACGCCAAAAAGGCCAGGAAAGACATAAAGGGTTTTAACAGGGAGACAACCGAGATACTGAAGTCATACAGCTACCCTGGAAATGTCAGGGAGCTGGAAAATATTATCGAAAGGGCAGTGATTCTGGAACAATCATCGCTTATCCAGCCTGAAAACCTCCCGGTTACCATGCAGATGTTCCAGATTGAAACAATAGACCCGGGCAGGTTAAAGACAATTGACGAGCTTAACAGGGAATATGCCTTAAAAATTCTCGACCACCTTGAAGGAAACAAGACACGGGCAGCTAAAATGCTGGGAATTTCAAGAACCAGCCTCTGGCGCATCCTTAGAGAAAAAGAGTAAGCTCAAAAACTTCTTTTAGCCTCACGATTTAAAGGAATCAAGAAGTTTCTCTCTGTTTCAACTCCTCAACTCCAAAACTATCAGCATCTCCGTCCCGAAACCGTTCAGCACTGTCCAAATATGAAACACTGCATACCACACCCCTCTCTGAAAATATTCTTAAAAATCAACTGGTTACCTGTTGGCATGAGATTTGACTATATGTTATGTAGAAATTGAATAAATCGGATGAAAGGAGAAGAGACATGAAAGGCAGGGTTTTATTTGTAACAAAGGAAGATGAGAACTTCAGTGATGGGTTTTCATATGCAATGGAGCTGTCAAAGATAGTGAACGGTGGTATATACATCCTGTTGTATCACGACACAAACATCCTGAAAAGATTTGAAGATGATATGGCAGCTGCTGCACTTGCCGAGGCAGGTGAGTTTGAAACTGCGGATCAGATTCTTAACGAAGAGGAAACCCTTCTCAAGGCCGATGCAAACAAGAAGGTCGCTTTGCTGGCACAAGAATGCTCTGACCCTGCAATGCTTGTGGATTACCGCCTCGCTACAGGAGACCTCGTCTCTGCAATAAGGGGTGTCCTGCAGGATAAAGCAAGTATCGAGATGGTAATACTCAGCCCTTCACTAATGGACAATGGCAAGGCTATCAGCCTGAAGAAATTAAGAAAGTATATAACAAGACCTATTGTGACTATGTCAAGAGCGGCAAGTGCCCAATAGGTAACAAAAAGGAGGAACAAAAAATGAAAATCTTAAGAAAAATGTTAAGGAAGTTCGAAGGTGAGATGGCGGCTGTAGCATTTGCAGAGGCCGGTGAATTTGAGACTGCAAGAGAGATTCTGAAGAGTTCTGTGAGTGAAGAAAGGTCCAATGGCAACATGGTCTTTGACAGTGAGGAAAGCCAGGGATTGAATATCTTAAAGCACGCTGAGAGCAAGTAAAAGGAGGCAGTGAAAAATGGGCATGTTCAATGTATTGTTAACCCTTGGGGTTGTAGGCGGTTTCCTTTCAGGTCTGCTGGGACTTGGAGGGGCAATTATCATGATCCCTCTCATGTTAACTGTTCCGAAGATACTGGGGGTAGGTGCACTTTCGATGAAAGCAGTTGCCGGACTATCCATGATTCAGGTGGTATTTGCATCTTTATCCGGTGTTGCCCGACACAGAAAAAACAAGTTTGTCAGCATGAAACTGATATATACACTTGGAATAGCAATGGCAATTGGTTCGGGGTTTGGCTCCATAATCTCAAAGTATATGAGCAACCAGGTGTTGATGATTGTGTTTGGCTTTATAGCGGTGATTGCAGCCTTGATGATGTTCATACCACCAAAGTCACAGGATTCTGAAAACATTTCCAATCCTGATGACATTCAGTTTAACAAACCACTTGCCGCTGTACTTGGAGTAGTAATCGGAAGCCTGGCAGGGATGGTTGGTGCAGGCGGCGGGTTTATATTGATTCCGGTAATGATTTACGTTCTTAGAATCCCGATAAGAGTTACTATAGGTACCAGCCTGGGAGTAGTACTTATCGGTGCTGTTATCGGTGCTGTTGGTAAAATGGTGACAGGACAGGTAGACTGGCTACTTGCGTTGGCCCTCATTATCAGCTCGGTCCCATCAGCCCAGTTAGGCAGTCTTGTAAGCAAGAAAACACCGGCACTGATTCTGAGATATTCCCTTACTATCCTGATAATTTTAACGAGTGTTGAAATATGGTATAAGATTATAGTGGTATAAGGCATACTTACCCCACTCCACCCCATTAAGAGAAACACACAGAGGTAAATACCCCTGTGTGTTTCTTACTTTTTATTTTTAGCTCTTAGGATTTATCCCAACTTTTTCAGGACTTCAACAGCGGAATCTCTCAAATTAGGTTATAATTTAACAATGAAAAAGCGTTCAAAAATACTGATCCTTGATAACTCAAAAAATACAGAAAACCTGTTGACTTTTGCGATCCAGTGGGCAGACCTGATAAATGCATCCATAAAGGTTATACGGGTTATAGATGAAAAGGTTATCAGGAACACCACCATGGCAGTTGATGCTATTGGCCCAATCGCCAGAATGATCAAGGATGACTTAATTAAGGAGGCCAGGGAACAGATTAAAACCCTATCCGAAAGATACAGTCTTAACGACTTGATAAGCATAGAGGTTATAGTGGGCAATACCCGGGAGGAGATTACCCGGGCTATAGATAAATCTGAAGCTGATTTCCTGATATTAACCTCTACCCTCAAAGGACCCCTCGGAAGCATTGCATCAGAAGTTATCGGATACAGCAAGAACAACTGTATTGTGCTCCCCACAGAGGCTCACCAGTTAAAGTGGGAGAGGGTTCTACTCGCAACCGACTGTTCGGAGAAGGCGGAGAGTGCTACCGAGATGGCAATTGAGATTTGCGAAAGGTTTAAGGGCAGGCTATTTATTGTATCAGTGGTTACTTCCAATGAGGAAGTGCAGATACATGCACCCGCACTCCTCGATAAAATGGCTGACGAAAGGAAAGAGATGGTAAAAGAGATTGAGAATCGGGCCCGGAAGAGGGGAATACATGCAGAAGGCATAGTAAGGGAAGGCATAATTTCCAATATTCTGATTGACCTCAACAGGACCATACGCCCTGATGTAACCATTATGGGCAGCGAGAGCAGAACAGGGTTAACCAGACTCTTTATGGGAAGTGTTGTCGGAAGCATAATCAACAAGGTTAACCATCCGATCCTTGTAATCAAAAAACCCTTTATCTTCAAAAACGATTAGAGAGAAAGACAAGACTAAAAGAGTGTGACAAGCTGGTATAATATCTCACGGTGAAAAATAAATATACAACCAGAAAGCTATCACCACATCAACTCCTTGTCTTCGGTTTTACCGGCATGATACTGCTGGGAACCGCACTCCTCATGCTTCCCTATTCAACGACAAACGGGATTACTCTAATTGATGCCCTTTTCACCTCCACATCTGCTGTCTGTGTCACAGGACTGATAGTAAAAGATACGCTGGTTGACTTCACATCATTCGGCAAGGGTGTTATCCTCCTGTTAATCCAGATTGGGGGGCTGGGCTACATGTCCATGGCAACATTTCTGGCCCTGCTGATAGGCAGGAAGATCGGTCTCTCCGAGAGAATTTTAATAAAGGAATCCCTGAATATAGCAACCCTTGAAGGTATAATCAGGTTCATGAAGGGGATGCTCGTCTTTGTCTTTTTGGCAGAAGGCATCGGGGCCGTAATCTTATCCCTGAAGTTTCTGAAGGAATTTCCCTTAAAGGATGCCGTCTTTCAGGGTATATTCCATTCTGTCTCTGCCTTTAATAATGCTGGATTCAGCCTTTTTCAGGACAGCCTGATACGCTTCAGGGATGACGCCACCATAAATATTACCATTATGAGCCTCATCGTCCTCGGTGGAATAGGGTTTCTGGTCGTTGATGATATTTACGGCTGGGTGAAGAAGAGACAGAAAAAGCTGATGCTTCACACGCTCATTGTCCTCACGTCAACATCCTTCCTGATTATTGTTGGCGCCTTTCTCTTTTATTTTAATGAGAGAAAATACTTTTTTGCACTCTCAGGTCTGAGCAGCCCTGAAACCGTCCTCACCTCCCTATTTGCCTCGGTTACTGCAAGAACTGCGGGATTCAATACAATCGATTACTCCATTCTCCAGCCTGCAACCATCTTTCTGACCATTATTCTGATGCTCATAGGGGCCTCACCGGGAAGCACAGGCGGAGGCATAAAAACCACGACATTTACTGTTGTGATTATGAATTTATGGTGTACAATAAAGGGGAGAAAGGACACGGTCATGTTTAAGAGACGGGTACCGGAGGCACTGATATCGCGATCCTTTGTTGTCCTTGCCCTTGCGGTTATCTTTATAAATATCATAACACTGGTAATCATCGACATAGAGCACACAGGGTTTCAGCAGACAATGTTTGAGGTGGTCTCGGCCTTTGGAACAGTGGGGCTGTCAACCGGTGACGGAGGGTCAAGGAGTTTTTGTGCAACATTTTCTGATCCCTCAAAGATTATAATAATATTTACAATGCTTGCCGGAAGACTTGGTCCCTTAACACTCTTTATGGCCCTGCTCGGACAGAAAGAGGAACGGATCCGTTATCCGGAAGGGAGGATCATGATAGGATGAAAAAACAATTTGCGGTAATCGGACTTGGAAGGTTTGGCTCAGCAGTGGCACTGACACTCGCTGAAAGCAACTGTGACGTAATAGTAATAGACAGAAATGAGAACAAGATAAAGGCAATCGCAGACCATGTAACCCTTGCCATCCAGATGAATGCAATAGATGAGGATGCATTGAAGGAGGCAGGGGTGCAGAATGTGGATGTGGTTATTGTGAGTATAGGGGAAAACGTTGAGGCGAGTATCCTTGCGGTTATGATACTCAAGGAGATGGGCATAAAGGAGATAATAGCAAAGGCCGTAAATGATCTTCACGGAAGAGTCCTTGCCAACCTCGGCGTTGACAGGGTGGTACACCCTGAAAGGGATATGGCACAGAGGGTTGCCCGCAGTTTGATAAAACCCCAATTCCTCGAGCATATAGAACTCTCGCCTGAATACAGCATTGTTGAACTGCCGGCACCGAAGTCCCTGTGGGGCAAGAGTATAAAAGATACCAACCTCAGGGCAGAATACGGCATAAACATAATCGCAATAAAAAAAAGATACACTATTAACGAGACGGAGAAAGAGACCTGGAACATCAATCCCTTGCCAACAGATGTAATTAAAAAAGACGATGTCCTGGTCGTCCTTGGTGCAGACAGAGAGATAGAAAGGCTGAAGTAAAACAGAGCGTATGACCAGGTAAAGAAGCTTTAATCTACCAATGCTGACTCTCTTAAATGAAATCTGGCCTCATATTGCCGGAGGGCTTACCCTGCTTGTCACGGTTGTGGCTTCGGGTCATGCCGTCTTGCACAAGCGGGATGCACGTTCGGCAGTAGCATGGGTGGGGGTGATCTGGCTGGTTCCTGTAGTCGGTGCCCTGCTCTATCTCCTCCTGGGGATTAACCGCATCAGGCGGCGTGCCAGGGCCTTACGTAGTGATCAGAGCCATCTGCCGTGCCACTCTCAGTGCTCGAGTAAATATCAATGCAGGATTGACGCTGATCAGGCGCTCCAACAGCACGGGCAGTTCCTTTCCCTGTCCCGGCTGGTGGAAGGAATCGTGCAAAAACCCCTCCTGCAGGGTAACAGGATTACCCCTCTTGTCAATGGCGACACCGCATATCCTGTAATGCTCAGTGCCATCGAAGGGGCAGAGTCTTCCGTTACCCTTTCTACATACATCTTTGACAACGACAAGGCAGGCAGGTTATTTCTCGACGCCCTTACCCGTGCTGTCAACCGTGGTGTGGATGTGCGGGTGCTTGTCGACGACGTTGGAGCACGTTATTCATGGCCCCCGATGACACGTATACTGCAACGTGCAGGCATTACTGTTGCACGCTTTCTCCCAACCTCTCTCCCCTGGCGAATGCCGTATATCAATCTCAGGAACCACCGCAAGATACTTGTGGTAGATGGGAAAACAGGATTTACTGGGGGCATGAATATACGGGTGGGGCATATGCTGAAGGCGAACCCCGGGTATCCTGTACAGGACCTTCACTTTCATGTGGAGGGACCTGTTGTTGCACATCTGCAGGAGATCTTTGCCAAGGACTGGGCCTTCTGTACAGGGGAGACCCTGGAGGGAGAAGATTGGTTTCCATGTATTGAACCAAAGGGCTCTGTAGTAGCACGCGGGATTCCGGATGGACCTGATGAGGATTATGAAAAACTGCTCTGGACCGTTCATGGTGCGCTTACCTGCGCAAGAAAATCCGTGCGGATCGTGACCCCATACTTTATTCCTGATTCCACCCTTACAACATCGCTGAACCTTGCTGCAATGCGCGGGGTGGATGTGGATATTATCCTCCCGCAGAAAAACAACCTGAGGATAGTCAAGTGGGCATCCACTGATCTGCTTCTGGAGTGCCTGGAGCACGGCTGCCGTGTCTGGCTGACCACACCCCTGTTTGATCACACAAAGCTGATGCTCGTGGATGACGTCTGGGGCCTGTTTGGCTCTGCAAACATAGACACCAGAAGCTTTCTGCTGAATTTTGAGTTCAATGTAGAGTGTTATGATCAGGGGTTGGTAGCGGAGATGAATTCACTCGTAGATACAAAGCTGAAGAATGCTCACCAGGTAACGCTGCAAGAGATAAGGAACCGGAGGCTTCCGATTAAATTACGCGACGGTATTGCACGGCTATTCTCACCGTATCTGTGAAACAATATCAATTATGCGATCTCGGGTCGCAAACAACGTGGAATTCACCTGCCACGACCTGAGAAGCGACTAATTCTAAATACCGCTAAAACTTAAAACTTTGGTAGCAGTGCCATCGCTCAAAAAGGGACCGCTGTTCGTGGTCAGCATAAATGACTGGTTATGTCAGTTCTTTTATTATATGTTTTGCGAGACGCTCGTCTATTTCGTTATGTCTAGGAACAGGTTGCTTTTTTCCTGTTTTAGGATTTTTGTAAAGATCATGACGACTCCCGTGTCTGTGAAGTACACATCCTGCAGAAGTAATTTCCTTGATGAGGTCTTTTCTTTTCAAACAGCAAGGGTAAGTTCTTTTACCTTGTGTTTTTCAGGGACATCCTCCAAGGTCATAAGTATGTATGCATCCTTCATGTTTTCCTCAAGTTCTTCCAGTGTCTCGCCTTGCGTCATTATTTCAGGATGTTCGAGAAGCTTTCCCACCCAAAACTTTTCACCTTTCCAATAAACCATTTTTAATTTGGTTTTCATTTTTCACCTCAGATAACATTTCTTTATTTATAATAACATAAGTACTGATAGTTGCAATATATTTTTGACATAACGACCGCATTCAGGGGCTGGCGGGTTTACGGCAACCAACTTCGATAAACCAAAAAGTTAATTTGAAAGACTGAACTTCGAAAAACCGCACTGGTAGCCAGTCCCTTGCAATGCATTGTTGGCCTAAAATATTCCTCCGATCTCTGTTGATGGAGACCATGTTATTACATCCTTTTCGACTTTACCTTTAAAGTCAGTTTCTATTGCCATTGATACCAAATTATAGAAGGGATGGGCTCTAAATTTATGGATATGATTTGATACATGCTCTTTTTGAACCAGACGAACAATTCGGATGTCTTTTATTTCAATTTTTTTCCTTGCGGACTCAGGCTTTAAGGCAATATTATTTTTATTTGACTGCACCGATGGATATAACCAACCATCTGATTCATCGCTATGAAACCAAACTCTGCACATTGAAGAAGATATTTTATGAAGGTACTCTGTCCCTTTGCCAACAGGTTTTAAAAATTCTGACCGTACAAACTCACGAAGAATTTGATACGACAACATGCTTTGATCATCATAGATAGGCTTATGATTCTCATCTGTTGTAATCAATTCCTTCGGAACAATTCTTTTTAAATTAAGTGGGTCTGTAACCCTATACTTGATTGTGTAAACTGGTTCACCAACTTGAATATTTAATTCCTCAAATGGCGTTTCTAAATTATCTGATACATATAATACCGGACTACACTTACTATTACATCTACCCAAGGGGGTTTTTGAGGATGGGGGCTCCCAACATTCAGATACGTCTTTGAAAAGATATTCAAATTTTCTGATTCTCCAAAACTTGAAAGGTTGAGTTTCCGTTGTTGATACTGGATAAACTTCTAACGAATCTAAGAAATTGGATAATTCAGTATCAATTTCCGAATCTGACATTTTTCTTAAGTCATGTTTTCTCCATTTTTCAATACATTCCATTACGGTATGTGGAGAAGGCAAAGTCCATTTTTTAGAATTATAAGTCATTTTTCCAAAGGCCAACATTTAATATACGAATTTCCAGTTTCCCTGTTTAATGGTAAGCGTCAAATAAAGCCCATCTTCCCAGGAAGAGGTAAGAGATGCCATGATAAGCCAATCAAAAATAAGGAGGCGAGTCATGGCAAAGAAAGGGTCAAGAGAGGGAGAGAAAGAGGAATACTGGAAGGGGCATATACGGGAGTGGAGCAGAGGGGGAATGAGTCAGGCAGAGTATTGCCGACGGCAGAAACTGAGCCCGAAATCATTTACATACTAGGCCTAAAACAAGCGAGGTTTTTCTATGAGTTGCATAGAGCCCCATCTTATCCATTGACGAATTACATTTTTGCCTGTTAATCTCTCGAAGCGCTGATTTAATAGTATGAATGCCTCGATCAGTCCCATCATAAAACCTAAAACACATTCTTACCGGTAAAACTTCCATGATTCCGGCGCACCTTTTCCGCTTTCATCTTTTCTTGTTTTAACTTTCTGCTTAAATCGTATCTTCTTTAAGTAATCGCTAATTTTAATCGTCGTATTCGCTCCCATGTTGCAAAGAAATCTTTCAGCCATGCATTATACCCAAGTATTCGATATACTATCTTTCGTCCTGTCCTGATTATCTGAGCAGGCAGCAAAATCAGCGTATATAGAAACCGGCGGAACTCCATCTTTATTACTTCAGTCCCACGAACTTTATCGGGCATCAATAATCCAAACCATGACTTCAGATTCCACGCCAATGCAGCCATCACCATATACGCCCAGTTGCTTTCCAGATCCCGCACCGGCACTCTCATAGCATTTACTCCGTTTTTTAACTGCTCCACTACATTCTCCTGATCGCAGCGTCCATTTGCTAATCTCACCACCTCTGCTGCCGTCAAATCTCTGCGCGTTGTGATATAGAAAAAATACCTGATATCGTCAAATAGTACTTCCTCTCCTTTTTCAACACTCAGGTTCTTTCTTATTACCACCATCCGGTATGTCTGCCTGCATTTGCCCGGCCTATACTCAAATTCCGATACCTCTTCACCCTTCAACTTTATGTTCTTGAATTCACGCTTCCTCACTATCTCCTCTTTGACATTCTCCGGCTTCAAACGCTCCTGTGTCTGTACCTCGTATTTAGGTTTCCGCTTCAATGCCGTCCAATCCTCCTCAGAAACCTCTTCTGCTCGTTTTACCAATCCTTTGCGTGCATCCATTCCGAATACAAAATCTACTCTCTCTGCCCACCGGTCAAAATTGCTCGTCAATGAAAAATCAGTGTCTCCACGTAAACAGATCTTCTTCGCATAGGGCTTCACTAAATCTATTGCACGATCAATCCACTCCGTCGCTCCCTGGTGACTTGCTGCATTCCCCGACCGGTTTACTATGTACAACACCTCTTTTGTGTTGGCTAACGAAACAATCAGGGGCGCATATCCCCATATCCCCTTGTACGATATGTCCATTCCCTTCTTGCACTCCCCCAGCGTCCCGGCTATCGTCCCATCTATATCTATCAGCCCCTCCTCCAGTCTTCCTTTTCCACCCTCTGCCCACACTCGCTGCCGCGTCCTGTTTATACTTTCCATCAGTATCCCTATGTCTTCCCTGTCAAATCGACGTGTGAAATCTCCCGCTGTCGTCGGGTCAGGTATGCGCTGCGTTCCCAATGCATTCAGAAACACTTCGTCTTTCCGTCTCAACTCTATATCCTCCAGACGCATACCCCCGACCAATATGTTATACGCTATGTTCAATACATGATCAGATTCATGATAGGGTATATGTACCTTTAGTAATTTTAGATTTGCATTAATCTCTTTCTCTAATCCTATCCTTTTTACCATCTGGTGGAACACTCCTATTCCCCCGCAACTGATCGCCTGCGTCTTCTCGCTCATCTCGTAATGTATGTTGCTGCCCTTCATTATCGGCTCCGCCTGTTCCTTCCACTGCCTCTTCCCCAATCGTCCCTCTATTCTCCGTTTACTTTTCCTCATTATTTTGCTATACTTGTTTTTAGATATTTTGCTCACTTGAAATGCCCCTTTCTTTGGTTATTGCGCTTCCCACGCTTCTTATTTTAACCAATAGATTCGGGGCATTTCTACCTCTTACTGTTTGTTTTTTGTTTTATCGCGCTTCTTTAAGGGTTAGTGCGTGAAAGATCAGCAACTGCTATTGGGATTTTATTAGCAAATTCATCCAAAAAAGAAGAAATATACAATCGGCTTTTAAAATGGATAAAAAGTTGGAAAATTGAAAGTATTATTGCTATTGGTCTGCTGCCAATCATCAAATCTTTTCATGTATGTAAAAATAAATCAGATGTATCTTTCATAAAGACAGAGGATATTTTGAGTGTAAGCGTCAAATAAACCCCACGTGATTAACCAAGAAGGACGATGGAGCCACGATTAACGTACTGGGGCAGAAGAGCCCTGTAATCTTCCTCTGTATTGGCACCGGGCAGTTCTTCAAAGAGGAAGCGCAAATAGGCATAAGGCTCCAGGCCGTTGGCCTTGGCGGTCTCGATCAGGCTGTAGATAGCGGCACTTGCCTCAGCACCCCGTGGATGACCCGAGAATAGCCAGTTCTTGCGGCCTACCACAAACGGCCGGATGGCATTCTCCGCAATATTGTTGTCTGGACGAAGTCTGCCGTCATCAAGATAACGCACCAGATTGTCCCACCGTTTAACCGTATACCCTATCGCCTTGCCAAGCAGCCCCCTGGGAGGTGTATATTGCATACGCTTGTCCAGCCATTGCTTAAACTCTTCAAGTACAGGCATTGCCTTCTTCTGCCGAAGCTCATAAACCTCCTCCGCACCCATATCAGCATCTGCCGCCTCCGCCTCTATCTGATAAAGCTTCCCTATATAACTCAGCGCTACATTAGCACTGCCCGTCTTACCCTTCTTCATGGCTCGCGTTACATCCACGAACTTTCTCCGGGCATGTGCCCAGCATCCTACATGCTCTATTTCAGGGTTTTCATCAAAGAAATTATAGCCGGAATATCCATCCGTTTGTGCATATCCACGATAGTCGGCCAGAAATTCTTTAGCCACATCTCCGTATCTTCCCGGATGATATTGATATATCACTCCAGGTCTGCCTCGTACTCCACCTAAAAACACCCACATGTATGATTTGCTCTTATTTGCCCGCCCCGGCTCCTTCATAACCTGTACCGTCGTTTCATCTATGTTTACCACAGGTCCCTTTATTATCTCTTCTCTCAGTAACGATATCAACGGCTTGCATCGTTTGCCGACCTGTATTGCCCAATTGGACATCGTTGCTCTCGATATTTCAACCCCTATCCGCCTGAACTTCTTCTCCTGACGGTAAAAAGGCATTGCATCTGCAAATTTCGATATCAGGATATGTGACAGAAGCCCAGGAGTCACTATACCCTGCGGGATTATCTGCGCCGGCAGTTTCGCCGTCTTCACTGCTCCTTCTTCACTTTCCAATCCTTCACAGCTACGGCATGCATATTTGTAACGTATATGACGTATTACCTTGACCTTCGCCGGCACTATATCCAGCTTCTCCGATACCTCCTCACCTATCCGGCTCAGCCGACTGCCGCAACCACATTGTTTCTCCTCTTCTCTGAGATCATGGATTATCTCTTCCCGCGGCAGTTCCTTTGGTAGTGGTTTGCGACCGGTCTTACGCGTATGCGCAGGAATGCTTATCTCTTTCTCTCTTACCTCTTCCTCTACTTCCTCGGCCTCGTCAAATAATGAACCCTGCTCTCCGTTAGCCTCTTCCCTCTTCTCCGTCTTGCGACCATACAGCAGGTCCTTTAACAGACGCACCTGCTCTTGAAGCAGGCTTACCTCCGTGTTGAAATTTACAATTATTTCCTTTAATACTTCGGGGTTATCAGGTAGGTTGGCTACGTCTGAATTCATGCTGTAATTATACCATAACTGCCTGTTTTATATGCATTTTAAATGCATATACCTGAATCAGTTTTGTAAATATTTGCCCTCAGATTACTCCCCTGTAACTCAGCCTGCCATGCCCCTTCATATTACTGACATCCAGTCCCTCCAACAGCCACATAAGTTCCCTCTGCTCCACTTCCATTACATCTTGCCTTGACTCCGGCCAGATAAACCTGTCCTTCTCCAACCGCTTCTGCCACAGACAGAATCCGTTCTGATCCCAGTACAGTATCTTTATCATGTTGCGCCTCTTATTTGAAAAGACGAACATATGCCCTGATAACGGATTTAACTCCATCTGGCTTTCCACCAGGATCGACAATCCGTTTATTGCCTTCCGCATATCCGTATTCCCTATCGCTATATACACTCTCAGCTTATCCCCATGCATCAGCATTGCACTTCCCTCAGTGTCCGCAGCACTTCCCCTAACACCTCCCGCTTAAACCCTTCCTTGATTTCTATTCGGTATTCATCTTTGCACAGCACTACTCCTGTTTGGCTTTCTGCAGGGATTTGGAGCGCTGGCTTTATCTGTATCGGTACAAATGAAACTGATGTTTTCTCCCTCAACTTCCTCTTCCAGTATGTAAATGATTTCGGGCTCAGTTTCTGCCGTCGGCAATACTCTGCCTGACTCATTCCCCCTCTGCTCCACTCCCGTATATGCCCCTTCCAGTATTCCTCTTTCTCTCCCTCTCTTGACCCTTTCTTTGCCACGACTCGCCTCCTTATTTTTGATTGGCTTATCATGGCATCTCTTACCTCTTCCTGGGAAGATGGGCTTTATTTGACGCTTACTGATAATCAAAGACATAATCAAAGTCCTGGCTGAAGGGCGGGTTCCCCTTGTTCTTACAGATCGCATTGAGCACCTGGAAGCGATTGCTTCCAAACTTAAAGGGTTAGCAAGAAATGTTATAGTTCTGAGGGGAGGTTTGGGAAAAAGGAAGTTGAAAAACCTGACTGAGCAGCTTATGGATATTCCTGAAGGAGAAGAACGACTGATTGTATCCACCGGACGTTATATAGGTGAGGGATTTGACTATGCCTGGCTGGACACTCTTTTTTTAACAATGCCTGTTTCATGGCGGGGAACAATCCAGCAGTATGCAGGCCGTCTCCATCGTCTCCATACCAATAAGAAGATAGTCCGGATTTACGATTATATCGATAGTCAGGTTCCCGTACTTCTTCGTATGTATAAAAGAAGACTTAAAGGCTACAAGGCTATAGGATACTCAATTCAGGAAAATACATTTTAGCTGACTGCTTTCATATCAAGAAGAAAGTTTTTCTCAAGTACATAGCTGAAGAAAAACCTTTTTTCACCAAAAAACATACAGAGAGCACTATATGAGTTGGCGATACTCTTTGATAAATAAAGCATTTTTGCGCATCTTCAGCGAACTATGTGTCAAGGATGCGGAGAAGATTCTGGAGGATATCATGTAATGGCTGACTTGAATTTCTCCAGCTTTTTCCGTTTTGTTTTCCCACTCGATCTGGCGAGCACCATTGCCGGCGGCATCGTTGGATTAGCCTTGGTTTATCTCGTTAAATGGCTCTGGCGTCCAAAGGTCAAAGAACTTGGTTTTAGAAAAGAGAAGGTTAACTTCGGTACTTTGCATAATTTTGGGTTTAAGATTAAAGGGAAAGAAGCTCCAGGCTTGTGCAGTTTAGAGATCGAATGGTGTGGCAATAAGGTTTTCGCCAAATGGGATGAGACATCAAATCCTCTTAAAGATGACAAGATAGATGAATTTGTTCCCGAACGTGTGCCACAAATATATTATCAGCCGATTTTTTTAAACGAGAGTATTACGTGCCGATTATTTTTGAGCCTGAGAATAGAGGCAGTAAAGAGGTGTTTAGCGGATGGTGGTTTGGAAAAAATAAAGGATATGGTCCTAACCCGGCCAGCAATAATAATACAAAAATTAGCCTTACACTCGTTGGCAATGGCCTGATTTGGAAAAAGGAATTCAATGTAAGCGAAATAGTTAATGATTAGAGAAAATAACAATAGAGGATGCTTCCATGGTGGACATAAGTTTCACACAAACTGAAGCGGATGCGCTGAATTAAGTAATGAGACAATTCCCAAAATACGATACCTCCGGCCTTGTCGAGGCCCACTACGAGCCTGGGTCGCGTTGCCGTGTCCTCAGAAACAAGCTTGGCATCAAACTCAGGCGGGAGATGGACAGGGCCGAAATCGATGCACTGGCACACGCCCTGAAAAAACTCGCTGGGATGTTTGGTCCGGAACACAGATTCACGGCCAACGACGTATGCAGCATCCATGGGGTATGGCTTGGTGATATATACGAATGGGCTGGCAAGTACCGGCAGGTCAATATCAGCAAGGGGGAATTCCTGTTTGCCGGCGCTGCACAGATTCCAAAGCTCATGAAAGACTTCGAGCGGGGAGTCCTCAAAGAGTTCACGCCATGCAATTTCAAGACCCTTGAGGAAGTGGCGAGAGCCATTGCCACGGTGCATGTAGAGCTTGTGCTAATCCATCCATTCAGAGAAGGCAATGGCAGGGCGGCCCGTCTGCTTGCAGACCTGATGGCTATGCAGGCGAATTATTATCCCCTTGATTACACAGGTATCAGCAAAGGCAAGCAGCGCAAAGCATACTTCAGGGCGGTGCAGGAGGGAATGAACAGGAACTATCGACCTATGATTGAGATTTTCGACCGCGTGGTTTCAAGGACTTTGAAGGAGGCTCAACAATGACGGCATTCATACCTTCTCCTATGTGGGCTACAGCCCAGTCCTTAGAAGGCTTTATATGCACCCCTTCTATGGCTGAAGAAGAGGTGACAGACGTGTATATGAACCTTTCGGCCTTCTCAGGGTCTTTAAATAGGGGGTTGGTTTCTAATAAGGACTTTCGCTTCATAATTTTATTATACCATAATATTATACCATAGTACCATGCGAATGAAGGGCAATATCAGTTGAGCAAACAGGCATTAACAGAAGATGCCCTTGAAAAAGTATGGGGACAGGCTATTTTTTGATGATTGTGAACACAACTGAAAAAGATTTATCTAACCCGTTACCCATTTCAGCTCAAGGCTGTTTTGGGTAACGGGAGCTGAGGGCTGGGTTGGTCTGAACACATCTTGCAAAGAAAAAAACTCAATTTTTTTCAGACAGGATTAACAGGATGTTTTAAGAAACCGGTTGATTATCTGACTCTGTATAAACGTTTGCTATTGCAGTAAGTTTTATGTAGATGTATGCCCTGTCAGCTCGTTCTTCTGGTGAATCAGTATTGTCCTGCATATATTTTACGTATCCGCATTTTGTCCGGATTCAAGCTCAAAACAGACCGTGACTATTTGTGAACAGGCTGTATTCGACAGAAACAAGGCCTCTGCGACAATATAATTAAATATTGCCATGAGTATCAAGGGATTCTGGAGATTCATGGATTGTATTTTTTTGTTGACAAAAATAGAATTATCGTATATTATTAAGCTATGTTGCAGAGACTATTCTCCTCAACTGTAAGGGCCGATATCCTGGCGTTGCTTTTGAATAACCCGAACGAGAAGTTCTATGTTCGGGAGATTGCAAATATCCTGCGGAAAAATCCATCCGGAGTCAAGAGAGAACTTGATAACCTTGAGAAGATGGGCATACTCGTCAGTGAGAGGGTTGCCAATCTGAGATATTTTCAGGCAAACACAAATTCCCCCTTTTTCCCCGAACTCAGAAATCTGATAACAAAATCACTTGGCCTGCCAGGTGCCCTGAAGTCTGTATTGCGGGCTTCCGGGGTCAAGGCTGCCTTTATTACCGGTCCCTATGCCGAGGGACTTGCAACTGATTCTATCGATCTTTTTGTTATAGGTGGTGGAGCTTCTTTAAAGGAGTCATTTGAGAACATTGAAAAAGAGTTTAAAGTGACGATTAACATCAGACAGGTTTCAGAGGCAGACTTCAGAAAGATGAAGAAGCAGATGACTGGGGAGATGAAAAAGATAACAAAAGGGAAAAAGATGATTCTCTTCGGAAGGATCTGATTTTATAAACCCCGTATTCGGGGAAGAAAGGGGGTGAAAAGGACGATGGCAACTGTAAAGAAGACGGTCAAAAAGAAGGCAGCTACTGCCAAGAAGACAGTCACAAAGAAGGCGGCCACTGCCAAGAAGACGGTTGCAAAGAAGGCGACCGTTGCCAAGAAGACGGTTGCAAAGAAGGCAACTACTGCCAAGAAGACGGTTGCAAAGAAGGCAACTACTGCCAAGAAGACGGTTACAAAGAAGGCGGCCACTGCCAAGAAGACGGTTGCAAAGAAGGCAACTACTGCCAAGAAGACGGTTGCAAAAAAGGCAGCTACTGCCAAGAAAACGGTTACAAAAAAGGCAGCTACCGCCAGGAAGAAGGTTATAAAGAAGGCAGCCGCTGCACTCAAGTAGAAACGTTCTATGGCTGGAGTGCTGTAAATTGCTCTCCAGCCTCCCTTTTTTTCTCGTGCTTTATCGCCTTCGAATAAGAGATGTCATGCTAAAGGAATCTCCCCTTGAAACATGCAGTGAAAATATTATAAAACACAAGGGCAGAAAGGTGCAAAATATTTCTTTTCAAGTATTGGAAGTTACAGGTCTGCCACGGACTTTTTCGATTGATGATTAACAAATTCTCAGCTGGCCCTGCGTTTTCTGCGGTTAAAAAAATCAGTGCTTGTGATTATCCAATTATAGATATCAAATTGTACATATCTAATTGTAAACGGCGGCGTAACACTGGCTGAGTTCGGTCTCATGGGAGACGAGTTCCCATGAATCCACTGAAGAGAGGAGTTTTCTGAGGAACCTTACATGTGAGGAATGACCGGCCCTGTCAGCAATTATATGCCCATGAATGGGATAGCCGATGAGAGAGAGGTCTCCTATCAGGTCGAGTATTTTATGCCTGACAAATTCATCGTCAAACCTCAATCCTGTTTCATTGAGTATCCCGTGATCGCCTATAACTATTGCATTGTCAAATGAGCCACCCTTTGCAAGTCCGTTAGCCCTGAGCATCTCCACATTTTTAAGAAAACCAAAGGTCCGGGCAGGGGCTATATCCCTGATAAATACCTCTTCATCGAGGTCAAGACTCAGGTTCTGAGTGCCGAATGAGTGGTGTTTGAAATGGATACTGTAAGTCAGTCGCCTTCCGTTGTATGGAATCGCCGTGACTTCTGTATGGCCGTCATTGAGCGTAATTGGCTTTGTGATACGGATGAAGGAGCGCTTCCCGTCCTGCTTTGAGATTCCGGCCCCCAGAATTACATTGACGAGTTCAGTAGAGCTTCCATCAAGAATGGGAATTTCCGGGCCGTTGACCTCAATGATAATGTTATCAATGCCTATACCCGAGAGCGTTGAAAGCAGGTGTTCAATGGTCTTTATCCGTGTACCGTTATATCCTATAGTGGTTGCAAAGGCCGTGTCCACGACTGAACCGATGTGGGCCTTTATGATGGTCCTGCGGTCGGTTCTTATAAATACGATTCCCGCGTCACGCGGAGCCGGTTTGAGAGTGATCTTTGTAACACGTCCTGTGTGAAGTCCTATCCCCTCAAATGTTGCTCTCTTTTTTATCGTTCTCTGTAGTCGCATAATCTTAAGAATTTAAATTAAAGCAAGAATGGTGCCAGAAAAAATGCTTTGACAGGCAACAAAGTCTTGTGACAATATTTGCAGAGTGGCTACATAAATGTGGTATTTTCTACACAGTAATGCCTGCTGACCGGATACCTATGTTACCTCACCGCCAACTACTATTTCCGGAATCCTTACTGTAGGCATTGCATCAGAGACAGGGACTCCCTGTGCATCCTTACCGCAGGTTCCGATGGCAAACCCGAGGTCGGATGCGACCATATCCATGGATTTAAGTATCTGCGGTCCATTACCTGTCAGGGTAGCTCCCCTTACAGGTTCTCCGACGAGTCCGTCCTTTATGATGTATCCCTCCTGAACCTCGAAAACAAAATCCCCGGTGACGGTGTTTACCTGACCTCCCCCCATCTTCTTAACAAGGAGCCCCTGCTGCACAGACCTGATAATCTCCTCCGGAGAGTCAGTGCCGGGTGCAATAAATGTATTGCTCATGCGGGGTATCGGCCTGTGCTGGTAAGACTCCCGCCTGCCGTTACCTGTTGTTGATCTCTTTCCCTCTTTCAGGGCATTCAGCCTGTCATACATGTAAGCCACAAGCACTCCCCTGTCCACAAGTACCGTTCTCTGTGAGGGGGTTGCCTCGTCATCGAATCTGAAAGACCCTCTCCTGTTGGGGAGGGTTGCATCGTCAATAACGGTTATCAGGCTGGATGCCACATTTTGGCCCAGTTTTTCTGAATAAACAGAGAGACCCTGCCCGGCAAGGTCTGCCTCAAGGCCATGTCCTATAGCCTCATGAATCATTGTGCCGCCCGCTTCAGAGGCTATAACCACGGGCATACGGCCGGCAGGTGCCCTCCTGGCCTTCAGCATCATAACAGCCCTGCCGGCTGCCTTTTCAGAGATGACATTCAGCGGATGCTCATCAAAGAGCTCAAATCCTGTATGTCCGCCCACCGGCTCATAACCCGTCTGGATTGTACCGTCTTCAGCAGCAATTACCTGGACAAGGGCAAGCGTATGCACCCTCCTGTCATCTGCCATGACCCCGTCGGATGTTGCTATCCTGACGGTCTGAGCCGATTCCCTGTAAACCACAAGTACCTGCTTGATGCTCTGATTGTAGGCCCTAGCTGTCCGGTCGGCGTCTTTCAGCATGTTTATCTTTTTCCGGGATTCTACCTCCTCGGGCGGTATTTTTATAACAAAGTCAACCTTCGGGTTGATGCTTCTGAGATCAATCGTCTTTTGCAGGGCAGGGCCTTTTGATGCCTTGCTTACTGTTTCCGCCAGTTCAAGTATTGCCCCTTGACTGAATTCGTTTGTATATCCGTAAGCGGATTTTCCCTGGAATATAACCCTTATTCCAACCCCTGCATCTGTCCCTTTCAGGAGTTTCTCGATCTTGCCGTCCTCAAGTTGTACGGATAAGGACCTCTTTGATTCAACAAATATATCGGCGTAATCTCCTCCATGCTTCAGTGCAACTTTAATTGCCTTACTCAATATATCCCGGTCAATCACAAAAAACCTCCTGTCCCAAGTCATGTAATGTTAGCATGTAATGTTACTATTTTATGGTAAACTATTATATCATTTTCTTTACCAGTATCAGTATGAAACCGAAAACACGAGACAGGGAAATATTCCGTGAAGGGGAGGGGCGTCCTTTTTTATGATCGGTTTGATAGGTGGTAGCGGACTGTACGAGATTCCGGGGTTTAAGGTCAATGAGAGGAGGGCTGTTGAGACACCCTATGGTCTTCCTTCCGATGAATTCATGATTGGTGAGTTATCCGGGAGGACCGTGGCCTTTCTGCCGAGACACTCTTTTAAGCATAATATCCCCCCTCACAAGGTGAATTACCGTGCCAATATCCGGGGTTTTAAAGAACTGGGCGCAGAAAGGGTGATAGCCGTCAGTGCAGTGGGCGGCATTAACAGCAGTTTAAGCCCGGGGGATATCGTGCTCCTTAATCAGTTGATTGATTTTACAAAGTCCAGGGTAAATACTTTTTATGATGGTGATGATGTGGTGCATGTGGACTTTACAGAGCCGTATTGTCCGGAGTTGAGGGAGAGCTTTATCCAGGCATCTGAGTCCGGAGGGATAAAGCTCCGGAATGGCGGGACATATATATGTGTGGAGGGGCCGAGGCTTGAGACAGCGGCCGAGATCGCTTTTTTCAGCTCCATGAATGCCGATGTTGTCGGCATGACAGGCATGCCCGAGGCAGTGCTTGCACGTGAGAGTGAATTGTGTTATGTGGCCCTGTGTGTGGTTACGAACCTTGCAGCAGGAATTTCACCTGTGAAGCTTACTACTAAAGAGGTGGTTGAAACAATGAACAGAAGTACTGAAGATGTGAAGACCCTGTTGTCCGGGGCGATCGGATTGGTCCCTCAGCAGAGGGATTGTCCCTGCGGGGAGGCACTTAGAGATGCAGGAATGTGAGGCCGGAGTGGAGAGTATTCTGATAGTTGAGGACAAAAAGTCCATGGCTGATATGCTGAAGGCTTCCCTGAGCTCGGAGGGTTACAAATGTATTATAGCCCTTGACGGAAAGGAAGGTATAAAGCAGCTTCAGCAGAGGACTGTTGGCGTTGTTGTTACCGACCTTAAACTTCCGAAGAAGGATGGTCTGGAGGTGCTTAAGGCCGCCCAGGTTGAAGACCCCACGCTTCCTGTAATAATAATGACCGCATATGGAACCATAGAAGTAGCTGTGGAGGCGATGAAGCAGGGTGCCTATGATTTTATAACAAAGCCTTTTGACATAGATCATCTGCTCGTTATTGTCAGGAGGGCTCTGGAAGTGAGACGGCTTTACAGGGAAAACCTTCTTCTGAAAGAGGAGGTTTCTTCAAGGACAGGCCTGCCCAGGATTATAGGGGTGAGTGACAAGATCAAGGATGTGGTTCAGAAAGTCCAGAGGGTTGCCCCTACAAAGAGCACGGTCCTTTTGCATGGAGAGAGCGGTACAGGCAAGGAGCTCTTTGCAAGGGCGATACATCACCTGAGTATGGGCAAGGACAACCTTTTTGTTCCCATAAACTGTGCAGCCATTCCCCGTGAATTACTTGAAAGTGAGCTTTTTGGACATGAGAAGGGAGCATTTACAGGTGCTGAAGCAAGAAAGCTGGGAAAGTTTGAACTCGCGCACAAGGGTACGATCTTTCTTGACGAGATTGCAGAGCTTGAGATGTCGCTTCAGGCAAAGCTTTTGAGGGTTCTGCAGGACCACGTTATTGAGCGTGTTGGGGGTACAAGACCGATTCAGGTTGAGGTCAGGGTGATTGCAGCAAGTAACAAGGATCTGGCCTCCTGCATTCAGGAGGGTAAGTTCAGGGAGGATCTGTATTACAGGCTGAACGTCTTTCCCATATTTATCCCGCCGCTCAGGGAGAGAAGGGACGATATACCGATGCTTGCGGAGTTCTTTGTTAATAAATATGCCGCTGAGATGAAGATAAAACCGAAAGCAATATCACGTGAGACCATGAAGCTGCTCATGGAGTATAACTGGAAGGGAAATGTGAGGGAGATTGAAAACACAATCGAACGGGCAATGATCCTTGCAGATGGGGATACCATCCTGCCGGAGCATATCTCACTGATGGCGTTGAAAGTCAATTCTTCCATTGAGGGACTTCCGATGGATGGCCCCCTTGAGGAGACGACAAAGGCTGCCCTGAAACTTGCAGAGACGCTGAGGATCAGAAAGGCACTTGAGAGCACAAGGTGGAACAAGACACGGGCTGCGGAGTTACTGAAGATAAGCTATAAAACACTTCTTACAAAGATCAAGGAATATCAGATCGAGTAGCTGGAATCCGGTGATGAAAAAAGTGAAATCATTGACACCAAAGGCTTCAGCTCGTTATTATAAAAGATAAACAGCAGTACAGAATCCTACAGTGCCACAGACCTTTCCAGGTATAGGATTACCAACAGGGCGTATAGTTGTGGATAGCAGAACCACTATATATTCGGGGGCAGTATGTCAGGACACTCCAAATGGTCTCAAATAAAACACAAAAAAGCCGTAGTTGACGTCAAGAGGGGCAAGCTCTTCTCAAAGCTTGCCAAGGAGATAGCTGTTGCTGCCAGGCTTGGGGGTGAGGATCCAGCAATGAATCCGAGGTTGAGAACGGCAATCGAGAAGGCAAAAGAGGCAAACATGCCTCACGATAATATAAAAAGGGCCATACAGAAGGGCACGGGTGAGTTGCCGGGTGCCTCATATGAGGAGGCCATCTATGAAGGATATGGCCCCGGCGGGGTGGCCCTGCTTATCGAGGTGCTTACGGACAACAAGAACCGTACAGTGGCAGAGATAAGACACCTGCTCGGCAAGCATGGCGGTAGTCTCGGTGAGGCAGGATGTGTCTCCTGGATGTTTGAAAAAAAGGGGTATATCCTTGTTGAGAAGTCGTCCACTGACGAGGATACGCTAATGAGTATTGTCATTGATGCGGGTGCAGAGGATATGAAGAATGATCCCAGTGAAGCTCACTACGAGATAATTACAGCCCCGGAAGACCTTAAAAAGGTTAAGGATGTGCTTCTGGAACGGGGTATCCCCGTATCCGTGGCGGAGATAACCATGCTTCCAAAGTCCTGTGTCTCCCTGGATAGTAGTACGGCAGAGAAGATGATCAGGCTCATGGAGATACTTGAAGACCTTGATGATGTACAGAATGTCTATGCAAACTTTGACATCCCTGATGAAGTGATGGCCAAGGCTGAAAAATAACAGCCAGGGCTGAAAAAGTATACAGACGAAAAACTATACAGATAATGACAAGAACATCGGATGATGATCTATAAGATTTATATATGAGTTACTCTACATCAGAGACAGATTCTTCCTTGCGTCTGCCGTGGAGAGCCATTTTATCGAGGCAGGGTCTCCTGCTCATTTTGATAGTATCCGTAGTATTAACCCTGGTTACCGGCACTTACGCCCTTACCCCTGAGGAGGCGATCAACATAAGGGTTTACAAAGAGGTAAGCCCTTCGGTTGTCAATATCACCACCACTACCCTGATAAGGGATTTTTTTTCAGTATATCCCCGTAAGGGCGCCGGCTCCGGCTCCATAATCGACCCAGCAGGTTACGTGCTTACCAACTATCACGTGATAGAGGGTGCTTCAGAGATAACGGTTACCCTGAGTAACGGAAACAAGTACAAGGCAACGTTTGTCGGGGCTGACCCGGAAAACGATATAGCCATTATCCGGATACCCCGTGTGAAGGGCTTGATTCCCCTGAAGCTTGGTGATTCGGAGAGACTTCAGGTTGGTCAGAAGGTCTATGCCATAGGCAATCCCTTTGGGCTTACCTCTACCCTTACCACAGGGATTATCAGTGCCCTGGGGCGGCCTTTGACAACAGAGTCCGGCAGGGTGATAGAGAATGTTATTCAGACTGATGCACCAATAAATCCGGGAAACTCGGGCGGCCCCCTGATAAACACATCAGGAGAGGTCGTTGCTATAAATACCGCCATCTTCAGCCCGTCGGGAGGCAATGTCGGGATCGGGTTTGCCATACCGGTAAATACGGCAAAGGGCCTGATACCCGATCTGATCAAGTACGGCCGGGTGAAGAGGCCCTGGCTTGGAATAACAGGCGTGCCGCTCTGGAAGGAACTGTCCGCTGCATTGAGGCTCCCTGTTGATACAGGTATACTCGTTTCCGAGGTGGACCCGAAAGGCCCGGCTGCAAGGGCCGGTATCAGGGGTGGCAACAGACCCGTTGAGATCAGCGGAATAATTTTTTATCTCGGGGGAGACATAATAATTGATATTGACGGGACCAGGGTGACCTCAATGGATGATTTGAAGAAGGCCATGATGGGCAGGAGAGAGGGACAGGTGGTGCCTGTAAAGGTTGTCAGGGGCAAAGGGGTGCTGACACTTAAAGTAAGAGTGAGGTTGAAATCATGAAGAAGGCACTTGCCTGTGTGGTGCTTGCTGCCGGACAGGGGACGAGAATGAGATCAACCATCCCAAAGGTGCTGCACAGGCTTAACGGTATCCCGATGATTCATTATGTCCTGCGTGCAGTGTCAGGGCTTGGGCCTGAGAGGGTTATTGTTGTTGCGGGAAGGCATAATGAGAAGGTTTTAAAGGGAGCGCTGAAATCAGGGGACGTTCGGTTTGCCCTGCAGAAGACGCCGCTTGGCACAGCCCATGCCCTCATGAGTGCGGTAAGGGCGCTCAGGGGTTTTCAGGGAGACATCCTTGTTCTCAATGGTGATACACCGCTCGTCAGTACCATAACCGTCAGGAAGTTCATAACAAAACACAGACGTGCGAGGAAGAGTCTCAGCCTGCTCTCCTTTATTGCAGAGGACCCGACCGGGTATGGAAGGGTTTTAAGGGACAGATCCGGCACTCCCCTCGGGATAAGGGAGGAAAAGGATGCCACTGAAGATGAGAGGGCAATAAACGAGGTAAACAGCGGCATCTATCTCTTTAAGCCCCAAACCCTGACCCTGCTGAAGAAGATAGGACTTAACAGCAAAAAGGGTGAATATTATCTTACGGATATCCTGGAGATTGCCTGTCAGAAGGGGTTGTCATGCGGAGTTTACTGCTCCGGTGACGAGAGGGAGTTTATGGGTATCAATACCACGGAGGAGCTGCTGAGGGCCCAGAGGATATTGCGGGAGAAGACAGTCAGGTACTGGCTTGAGAGGGATGTGAGTTTTATGGATGAGACAGCGGTTTATATTCATCCGGATGTGGTTATAGGTGAAGGCACACATATCTACCCCAATGTTTATCTTGAGGGAAAGACGAGTATCGGCAGCGGATGCGTCATCTATCCGGATGTAAGAATAACGGACAGCACCGTAGGTGACGGGGTCACCATAAAGGATTCGTCGGTTATTGAATCAGCCGAAATACAGGGCAATACAATTATAGGTCCCTTTGCCAGGCTGAGGCCCGGAACAAGGATTATGAAGGATGCGAGGATCGGTAATTTTGTTGAGGTGAAGGCATCAACCATAGGTGAGGGTGCAAAGGCGCAGCATCTCACATATATCGGAGATGCAGATGTGGGAAAGAAGGTAAATATAGGGGCGGGCACAATCACATGTAATTATGACGGGGTGAAAAAACACAGGACGGTTATAGAGGACAATGTCTTTATAGGGAGTGATACGCAGCTTGTTGCACCTGTGAGGGTGGAAAAGGGGGCCTATGTGGGTGCCGGGTCAACCATAACAAGGGATGTTCCCCCAGGTGCCCTTGCCATCAGCAGGTCTCCGGAGAGGTGTATAAAAGGCTGGGCGAAGAAAAGGAAGAAGAAAAAATAACGAGCTATGTGTGGAATAATAGGATATATAGGCAAAGAGGATGCAGTTGACCTTGTGGTTGAAGGGTTGAGACACCTTGAATACAGGGGCTATGATTCAGCAGGTGTTGCCTTCCCCTCGGACAAAGGGTTGGAGGTCCGGAGGTGCAAGGGGAAGATAAAGGACCTGGAGGCTATTGTCTACAGGGATAAGCCTGCAGCGAATGTGGCCATAGGACATACGAGGTGGGCAACCCATGGTGTGCCGTCTGAATATAATGCACATCCCCACAGTTCAGACAATATAGTGCTTGTGCATAACGGGATTATAGAAAACTATCTTGATCTCAAAAAGGATCTGACCGCCCTGGGTTACAGGTTTACCTCGGAGACCGATACCGAGGTGCTGTGTCATTTGATAGACAGATACAGCAGGGATTTTAAATTTGAAGAGGCCGTAAGGATGGCCCTCAAGGATGCCAGGGGGGCGTATGCCATACTGGTTCTTTCTGCCGGTGACCCGCAGAAGATTATCGGCGTCAGGAAGGACAGTCCCCTGGTGCTTGGCATAGGTGAAGGGGAGTTTTTCCTTGCCTCTGATGTGCCGGCCTTTCATGCAAGGACAGGACGGGTAATCTTTCTAGAGGATAACGATATGGTTGTGCTCAGCCCGGAAGGGTACAGGATTACGGACCTCAATGGGAATACCCTTGAGAGGGAGATCGAGTTTATACCCCCGATGGCTGCCGGTGCTGACAAGGGCGGATACAAGCATTATATGCTTAAAGAGATTCATGAGCAGCCCCGGGCCCTCTCAGATACCCTGCGCGGCAGGATATTCCCTGAGAGGGGAGAGGTTAACCTTGGCGAGTTCATGCTTGATGAGGGGATGCTCAGAGGCGTTGAGCGTATATTTATAGGGGCCTGCGGGACGTCCTGGCATGCAGCGCTTGCCGGGAAGTATATGATAGAGCAGATAGCGAGAGTACCTGTTGAGGTGGACCTTGCTTCGGAATTCCGCTACAGGGGGCCGCTGATAGGTGAGAAGGACCTGTTTGTCTCCATAACCCAGTCCGGAGAGACAGCAGACACCCTTGCAGCGCAGCGGGAGGCAAAGAGGCTTGGCGCCATGACCCTCAGTATCTGTAATGCCCTGGGAGCAACCTCTGCAAGGGAGGCGGATGCGGTCTTCTACACCCATTCAGGGCCGGAGATCGGTGTTGCCTCCACAAAGGCTTTTACTGCTCAACTGTTTTCACTCTACCTCTTCTCTCTGATAATGGCAAGAATCGTGGGGAGATTGGGGGAAGAGGATGCTGTGGGCATGATTGCGGAGCTGCTGAAGGTGCCTGAAAAGATAGAGAAGATTATAAGCAATGAAGATGCAATAGTTGCAGTGGCAAAAGAGCTGTTTAAGGCAAAGGATTTTCTCTACCTCGGCAGGGGGATTCTGCATCCCATAGCACTTGAGGGTGCATTGAAACTGAAGGAGATTTCATACATACATGCAGAGGGCTATCCTGCAGGTGAGATGAAGCATGGTCCGATTGCCCTGATAGATGAAGATGTGCCTGTGGTATTCCTGGTGCAGCGTGGTCTGTTGAAGGAGAAGGTCCTGTCCAACATATCAGAGGTAAAGGCCAGGGGCGGAAGGGCTGTTGTCGTTATGAGTGATAAACTGCTGGGAGAGGTTCAGCAGGCTGATTATACCATCGGGATACCTGATACAAATCCCTATCTGGAGGCAGTGCTTATGGCTGTTCCCCTCCAGTTGCTGGCATATCATATCGGGGTGTTAAGGGGGTGTGACGTTGACCAGCCAAGGAATCTTGCCAAGAGTGTGACTGTTGAATAGGCCCTGTTAATGGATTTAGAAGGCGGAAATCTGTTATTCTAATAGATACCCTGGAGTTTGCAGTATAGAAGAAGGGAGAATTGTGGCTGGAGTGTTTAAGTTGCAGAATTATAAAAAAAGTAGAGAGTGCGGGGAAAACAGAGAGAAGATAAGAAGTTTGGAAATTAGGAAGTTGGGGTTTTCACTATTCAGGATACTCAACTTTCCAGTTTCAGAACTTCTTTGAGTACTCCGGTCTCTGTACTAAACAAAAGGGGGAATGGGAGATGAGCAAAGAAGAATTGCAAAATGGCCTGAATCCTCAACAAAGAGAGGCACTGCTTCATACAGACGGGCCTCTTTTAGTGCTTGCAGGTGCCGGGAGCGGGAAGACCAGAGTCATAACCCACAAGTATGCCCTCCTTACAAAAGAAAAGAATATCCCTCCGTCTTCCATCTTTACAGTTACCTTTACCAACAAGGCCGCAAACGAGATGAAGGAGAGGATATCTTCACTCATTTCAGATGATTTGAAGGGGTGCTGGATAGGGACTTTCCATTCCCAGTGTAACAGGATTCTGAGAAGTGATATAACGGCCCTGGGGTACAGCCCCGGATTTGTAATATATGACGAAAGTGACAGGCACAGCCTGATAAGGCATATACTCAGGGAGTTAAAGATATATGAGGCCCTCTACAAGGGGGTTGCTTCAAGGATAAGTTCACTGAAGGCGTCCATGGTTACCCCCGAGGAGTTTCTCTCTTCCGGTGACGGTTTTGGCTTTGACGAGAAACTCGCCAAGGTCTATATAAGATTTCAGGATGAGCTGAGGCGGTGTAACGCCCTTGATTTTGATGACCTGATAATGCTTACCGTACGGCTCTTTCGGGAACATCCGGATGTACTCCGGAAGTACAGTGAAAAGTTTGCCTACATCCTTGTGGATGAGTTCCAGGACACAAACCGTGCCCAGTATCAGCTGGTTAAACTTCTTGCATCCGGTCACTCCAATATTTTTGCAGTGGGGGACGACGACCAGAGTATTTATCGCTTCAGGGGCGCAGAGGTAAAGAATATCTTTAATCTTGAAAAGGATTTCCCCGGCGTCAAGGTTGTAAAGCTTGAGCAGAACTACCGCAGCACTCAAAATATTCTCGATGTATCCGGCTCCATCATATCCCAAAACCCTCTGAGAAAGGCAAAACGTCTCTGGACCGACCGCGGCAGGGGGGAGAAGGTCTTTTTCTACTGGCTCCCTGTTGAGGAAGATGAGGCAAAGTATGTTGTAAGAACGATCAAGGATATATATCTCAAGGGTGTTTACAATTACAGGGACATGGCGGTGCTTTACCGTATAAACCTCCAGTCAAGGGTTATAGAAGAGGCACTCAGGAGAGAGGGGATTCCATACCGTGTAGTTGGAGGCATGAGTTTCTACGAGAGAAAAGAGGTCAAGGACATAATAGCCTATCTGAGACTCTGTGTGAATCACCATGATAATGTCAGCCTCAGAAGGATAATTAATATTCCCCACAGGGGGATCGGTTCTGCCACACTTAATAAGATTGAGCAGGAGTCCAAGAGAAGAGGGATAAGTCTTTTTGAGGCAATCAGGCGTATCTGTAAGACAAAGTCTTCTTCTCAGACCGTTATAGACAAGCTTGATGTCTTTCTCAAACTCATAAACGGGATATCAGGTCTCAAGGATTCATCAGCCTCTGAGGCCATCAAGTCGGTTGTAGAGCTGACTGGATATGCCGAGGATCTTGAAGAACAGAGAGTTCAGAATGTGACCGAGTTAATGGTCTCTGCCGAGGGGTCGTCAATCGATGAGTTCCTTGACAGGGTTTCTCTTGTTACAAGGCTTGATGAATCCATGCCCGGGGATGCTGTTTCACTGCTGACCCTTCATACTGCCAAGGGGCTTGAGTTCCCTGTGGTATTTATTGTCGGCATTGAAGAAGGCCTGATCCCGTACTTCAAGTCCGCTGACAATGAAGAGGAGGTATATGAAGAGAGGCGTCTTTTTTATGTTGGAATGACAAGGGCGAAAGACATTCTCTGTCTTACCGGGGCAAGGAGGCGGAGGATATTCTCAAAGCGACAGGAACAGGAGCCTTCAAGATTCCTGAAGGATATACCCCGGGAGCATTGTCATTGGGTGGAAAAGGCCGCATGCAAGCGGGTTTCAGGTAATGGTAGCAAGGAGAAAGGCTTTGCCAGGAACAAGGCAGTGGTTTACGCATTTCCATATAAAACCGGTTGTCGTGTCCGGCATCCCAAGTGGGGTATAGGCGTTGTAAGGGATTGCTATGGCAAGGGTGATGACCTTAAGGTCTGTGTGAACTTTCCGGGGGTTGGGATAAAGAGACTGGCCCTTAAGTTTGCACATTTGGAGAGGATATAAGCCTTTGGTTATTCGTTATTGGTGAAGAGCATAACAGACCACTGATGACGTACAGTGAGTGCGGAGGTTAAAGAGAGATGAAGATTTCAGGCAGTGATGTGGAACATATAGCCCGGCTTGCAAGGCTGGGATTGAAAGAGGATGAAAAGGATGTCTACGGTGGCCAGTTGAATGAGATACTGGATTATGTTGATAAACTGAACGAGCTGGACACATCCGGTGTTGAACCTACCAGTCATGTAATTCCCGTCAATAATGTCTTTCGTGATGATGTGCCGGGGACCTCGCTGCCACGGGAGGAGGCCCTGAGAAATGCCCCTCAAGTTGCAGACGGTTTTTACCGGGTTCCAAAAATTATTGAATAAAATTGAAGTCTGTACCAATTGTTGTGTCAACTTTCAAGTGTCATTCCGGCTTGTCCGGAATCAAAGAGGGATATGATTCCCCACGTAGCGGGAATGACAATTCAAATACCCCGACATTACAAGATTGACATGACACCAGGGCAGAACTTTCGTTGATGACCCTGAAGAATATTGATATAAAACAGAAGAGGCAGGTAAAGATAAATGTTCAGATGCATGTTAAAGGCCAAGATTCACATGGCCAGGGTTACGGATTGTATCCTCCGGTATGAGGGGAGTATAAGCATAGATGAGGATATACTGGAGGAGGCAGGGATGCTTCCCTATGAGCAGGTTCATGTAAGCAATCTTGACAACGGAGAGAGATTTACGACCTACATCATCCCTGGCGAACGTGGGAAGAGGGGTTTTATGCTAAACGGTCCAACTGCAAGAAAGGCCATTCCCGGTGACAGGATAATCATATTTTCATATTCCTGGATGGATGAAGATGAGATATCTGCTGCCGTACCACGAGTCTTGATAATGGATGAGGAAAACAGGATAAAAGAGGTTCGTAATCTGAAAAGAGGTTGATTTATGGCTGAATCTCTCTTGATGAAAGGTAACGAGGTTGTTGCAGAGGCGGCAATTATGGCCGGTTGCCGTTTTTATGCCGGCTACCCTATCACCCCCCAGAATGAGATCCCCGAATATATGTCCTGGAGAATGCCCGAGGCTGATGGTGTCTTTATACAGGCAGAGAGTGAGCTTGCAGCCGTAAATATGGTTTATGGTGCTTCTGCCGCTGGCGTAAGGGCCATGACGTCCTCTTCTTCTCCGGGGATAAGCCTCAAGCAGGAAGGTATCTCCTACCTGGCAGGGGCCGAGCTTCCGGCGGTTATCGTTAACATCCAGCGGGGCGGTCCGGGACTTGGTAATATATCAGGCAGTCAGCAGGATTACTTTCAGTCAACAAGGGGTGGCGGGCATGGTGACTACAGGGTACTCGTGTATGCACCTTTCAGTCACCAGGAGCTATGGATTCTCACGATGAAGGCATTTGACAGGGCGGATGAATACAGGAATCCCGTAATGCTTCTTGCAGACGGAGTTCTTGGACAGATGATGGAGCACTTTGTTCCGGTTGAGTATGTCCCGCCTGCCCTGCCTTCAAAGGACTGGGTGCTTGACGGCTGCCGGTCAAGGCCTCCGCGGGTGATTAAATCTCTCTACCTTGGTGAAGGCGAGCTTGAGCGGCAGAACCTGAAACTCCAGGGGAAGTATCTGAGGATGAAG